>DASQJV010000230.1:0-14129 GCA_035630855.1 Allosphingosinicella sp.
GGCTGGGGGTGGCATAGAAGCGGAGGCCGCCGGCGCTGTCGGACATGCGGATGTCGCGGACATAGGTCGGCAGGTTCGGCGAGGTGAAGAGGATGTTGCCGTTGACCGACGAATCCTGAGCGAAGGCGGGAGCGGCCAGCGGCAGCGAGATCAGGGCGGCAACGGATGCTTTGAACGCGAACTTCTTCATGGTGACAAACCCCCGAGATTCGATTTTTCCGGTCGTTCGGTCCCGCGGCCGCCTTCTCGAGCGGGGCGGCGTCGCGGCGCCGAAACGTGGGGCGTCATCTGGAGCGGCCAGTTGTCCGCAGAATGTCGGCTTCGGGGAAGAAGTGTCTCAATTGTGTCCGCAAAGTCGTTGCGGAGCTTGGCGGCCTATCGGCAGAGCTGCTGCGCCTTCGAAGCGAGCTCCTTGCGGCCGTCGCGGGCCGCCAGGCTCGCCGCCTCGCCGCAGCGGCCGGCGGCGACGAGTCGGCCCATCACCCGGATCAGGCTGGTGTCGAGCGCCGAATCGCCGCCTTGCCCTGCGACGGCGGTGAGGGCGGCGATCGACTCGCGCTCGCTCATCGCCCGGGCGGCCGGCTGGGGGGCCGACGGCGCCGCCGGCGCGACCTGGCCCTGACCGTTGGGGGCCGGGGCCGGGGCGGTCGCGGCGGCCGGGGGCTTGCGCTTCACCGCCGGTGCGACGTCCTGGGCATCCGAGACGGAGGCGGCCGCGACGAGCAGGGCGGCGAGCGATATGGCGAGCTTTTTCATGGCCTTGATCCTAGTCGAGACGGCGTGATTTGCAACCGGAGCGCCCGGCTTTCCGGGTCAGTCGCGGAGCACGACCTCCGCCACCCGGCGCCTTCCGCCGGTCCGGGTCAGCTGGACGAAGACGTCGATCGTCCGGCTGACATAATGGCGGACGTCCTCCCGGTTGAGCTGCGAGCCGCCCTGGAGGACGAGGAGCACGATCTGCTCGACGGCCCGCTCCGGGCTGTCGGCATGGACGGTCGTCATCGACCCGGGATGGCCGGTATTGACGGCTCGAAGGAAGGAATAGGCTTCCTTGCCCCTCAGCTCGCCGAGGATGATCCGGTCGGGCCTCATCCTGAGCGACGCGGCGACGAGATCGTCCGTCTCGACCTGGGCTTCGCCCAGCGAGCTTCGGGCGGCGATCAGCCCGACATGATTTTCGTGCCGGACGAAGAGCTCGGGCGTGTCCTCGATCAGGATCAGCCGCTCCTCGGCGGGCACCTCCTTGAGCAGGGCGTTGAGGAAGGTCGTCTTGCCGGTCGAGGTGCCGCCGGAGACGAGGATGTTCTTGCGCCCCTTGACCGCGGCGGCGAGCATTGCGCGCAGGTCGCCCGAGGCAAGCAGGGCGGCAAGCTCGCGGTCCGCGCCTGACTTCTCGAAGCCCTCGCGCGCCCTGGTCTCGCCGAAGGCGCCGGAGGCGACATAGTCGGCGAGCTCAAGCTCGGGCGACACGTGCTTGCGGATGGCGAGGGCGAGCGGGCCGCGGGTGGCGGGCGGGGCGACGACCTGGATCCGGGCTCCGCCGGGAAGAGTCGCCGAGAGCAAAGGGTGCTCGCGGCTGATCCCCTGGTGCGAGAGGGCGGCGATCTGGCGGGCGAGCCGCTCGAGGGTCGATTCGTCGAGGCCCGGGGCCTCGTGACGCTCGATCCCGCCGCCCGTGGTCTCGACCCAGATTTCATGCGGCCGGTTCACATAGATGTCGGTGACGTCGGGACGGGCGAGCATTCCGGTCAGCGGAGCGAGGTAGGAGCGAAGATAGACGCCCGCGCCCGACTGGCCCTCCTCGGCCAGGGCGACGCTCATCGCCGGGCCTCGGATTTGCTGAAATCGAGGTCTCGGGCGACGAAGACGCTGATGCTGGTGCCGGCCGGAACGGTCAGGGTCGGCCCGATCCGGTTCTGCTGAAGCAGGCTCTGCCCCACATTCTGGGTCGAGCCGGGCAGGGCGACGACGACGCTGCCCACCGCCGCCCGGCTTGCGGCGTTGAGACCGACGTCCAGCGCGGTCTGGAGGAAGGCGCCGGTGAACCGTTCGAGGAAGTGGCTGTCGTAATCGCCTCGCACTCCGCCGCGGCCGAGCGTGTCGGCGGTGGGCGAGCCGATGGCGATCGTGACTCCGTCCGGGCGGATCAGTCGGGTCCAGTTGATCAGGGCGCGCTTCTGGCCCGGCTGGATGTCCGATCTATATTCGCCGGTGAGGCGGCTGCCGCGCGGGATGAGGACCCGGGTGCCGTCGAAGCTGCGCACGTCGCGCGAGACGATCGCCCGGGCGAAGCCCGGCCGCCGCGAATCGAACGCCGTCTCGAGGACGGCCGGGATGAGCGTGCTCTGGGCGACCGTGGTCGACCGGTTGGCGAAGATTCCGGAGCGGACCCGATCGACCGACTGGTCGCCGGCGAACGTGTCCGAGAGGCTGCCCGAGCCGCCGGGCACGACCGAGCCGCCGGGCCCCGACGCCGAGCCCGGAGGGGCGGTCGAGGTATCGATGACCAGGGTCGGACCGCTGGCCTGCCGCGGCGGAGACTGCTGCGGCGGGACGAAGGTCTGGACCATCGGCTGCGGCGGGACGTAGGGCGTCGGCGGCGGGATATATTGCTGGACGGGAATTTGGACGGGCGGCGGCTGGACGGCGACCGTCGGAGCGGGCTCCGCCACCACCGGAACGGCCGGCGCGGGCGTCACCGGCGGGATGTAGAGCGGCGGCGGCGCCGATGACGTTCCGGCGACCTCGCCGCCCCTGACCTTGACCGCCGGCTCCACCTGCGAACGGCGCCTCGAATCGAGGATCATGAACAGCAGGATCGCCGCCGCGATCATCGCGGCGATGAACACGGCCGGCGGGAGGCCGGTCCTCGGCAGGGCGACGACCGGGCGGACATCCTCTTCGGCGGCGGCGCCGGCGGGCTCGGGCGGATTGGCGATCCGGGGATCGATCGGAGGGGTGCCGCTCGCCATCAGCGCGCTTTCTTCTTCTGCCGGGTGGCGGTGGCGGTGGAGTCGTCGATTCGGAAGACGAGCTTGCGCGAGACGCTGTCGATGACGAAGAGATCGTCCTCGCGCATCATCCCGTTGACCAGCATCTCCTCGCCGGCGTCGGTGACCGCATAGACGGCGGGCAGGGCGCGGTCGCGCGGCCATCTTATGTAGGTGTGGACGCCGTCGTCGCTGATCCCGCTCGGGCGCAGCGCATGGTCGCCGCCGAGCCGGTAGCGGCCTTCCGCGGTCGCGTCGGCAAGCTCCTCCTCCGTAGTCGGCGGGGGCGGATAGAGGAAGCGGACCGTATACGCCATCTGGGTCGAGCTGACCGGAACCAGCTCGAAATTATAGGTTCTGACGTTGGTGATGGCGGTCATGTTGGTCGAGACCCCGCCGGTCAGGGCCTTGACGAACAGCAGGTCGCCGCGGCGGTTGGCGGTGACCTGCCAGGCGCTGCTGTCGCCGACCGCGACCGTCTCGATCCGCTCGTCGGGGGAGAGCTCGATCGTGATGTGGTAGCCGGGAGAGCCTTCGAGCAGGATGACCTGGTTGGCCGCGTAGGCGATGGACTGCAGGCGAGGATCGCCGCCGGGATCCGACTGCGGCCGTATCTGGGCTTCGGCGGGTCCCCAGGCGAGCGCGGCGCCGGCGAGGAAGAGGAGGGGCCTGATCAAAGCTCGGGCTCCGGCGGGCGGTTGCGGCGCCGTTCCTCGGCCGCCCGGGCGGCGGCGGCGGCGGCGTTGCCGAGCGGGGCGGGGCCGGTCGTGGTCGTGACCGTCGTCGTCGAGGTCCCGGACACGACCTCGGCCGGGGCTCCGGCCGGCGCCACCACGACGGTCTCGGGGGGCGGGGCGCTCTCCGCGTCCTTCCGGTAGCGGAGCACCCGGAAGCCGAGCGGGTTCACGAACCTTTCCTCGAGGCTCGCCGGCTCGCCGGAGAAACGGTAGCGGATCACCGCGACCCAGGAGCGCGGCGGCTGCACCTGGCCGCCCGCGTCCCGCCGGGTGGTATCGAAACGCACCAGGGCGACGTTGCGGCCGAGCGGAGAGACGCTCTTGACCCTCGTCTCGATCACGGTGCTTCGAGGATAAGCCACCAGCGGACTCTGCGGATTCGAGACCTGCACAGCGCTCAGATAGCCGGAGCGGGCCTGCTCCGCCGACCAGGACGCCACCTTGTTGTAATTGGCGTTGACCATGTCGATGTCGAAGCTCTCGCGAGCGATCACATATTGCACGAGGAAGGACTGGGTCAGCGCCGAGTCCGGCGCGATCTTGCCGGCATCGAGCGGCTTCAGCTCCTGGACGTAGCCGGTCGTCCGGTCGACGAGCAGGGTATAGGGCTCGACCGTCTTCAGCGGGGTCAGAAGGATCAGCGCTCCGGCTTCGAGGACGGCGATCGTCGCCGCCCCGATCGCCACCCACCAGGCGGTGCGCTGCGATTTGTGGATCGCCTCGATGCGGTCGCGATTCCAGCTCGCGGCGTCCTTGTAATAGGCGTCGAGCGCCTCGCGATTCTGTTCGTTCATGAGCGGGTGTCCCGGCGGCCCGCGCTGGCCGAGACCCGGCCGCGGGTGCGGCGGCGGAAGCTCTGGCCGAGCGGAGCAGGTGCAAGCGAAGCGGGCGCGGCACGGCCCCCGGCGGCGGCGGCGGCGGGCTGCGCGGCGGCGCCGCCTCCGCCTCCGCCGGAATTACGGCTCGCGGTCATGGCGATATGGGCGCCTTCGCGCCTCTGGGTCGCGGCGACGGCGTCGACGACGGTGGCGGCTCGGGAGCGGGCCTCGGACGGCGGCGCATCGCGGGCGACCGCCGCGGCCGCGGCGGCGGCGAAGGGCCGTTCCTCGCCGGCGGCGTTGCGGCCGGCCCGGGCGGTCATCGCCTGCCAGACCGGAGCGAGGCGGAAGGCGAAGGCGGTCTTGGCCGAGGCGTAGAGCATGGCGACGACGATCAGTGCGAAGGCGGTGGTGACGACGAGCAACTCGACCGGCATTCCGGGCAGCCATTCGTCGGCGGTCCGGCGGGCGAGCAGATCGGACAGCCAGGGCTCGATCAGGGCGAGCTCGACGGCGAGCGCGATCGAGATTCCGAGCGCGGCCAGAGCCGCACCGGCGAGCACCCTGATCCAGCCCTCGAACAGCGAGCGCGTGTTGTCGAAGAGCAGGAAGGCGACGAAGAAGGGCCCGACGGCGAGCAGAAGCCCGGCGATGAGGCGGACCGCTCCGAGCCCGGCGATCGCCGCGATCAGGAACAGCATGCGCGAGCCGGCGATCGCGTAGGTATTGAAGCCCGGATAGGGCTGGGGGGGGACGCCGGTCACGGTCGCCGACTGGTTGGCCTGGGGCACCGGCGGCTGCCCCTCGCCGAGGACGGCGAGGGCGACGAAGGCCCGGTCGGCGCCGTCCAGCCTGCCGACCAGGTCGCCGCGGGTTCCAGGAAGGCCGCTGGAGGTCCCGACGACCGCGGCGAGCTCCGCCGGTCCCTGGTTGACGACGTTATAGACGAGCGTCGAATAGGCTCCCCAGCTGGTCGCGAGAGCGAAGACGATGCCGATCTTGACGAAGGCGACGACGCCGGTGCGGACGTCGGGTCCCTGGCCGAGCAGGAGCCGGTAGCCGAACAGGGCGACGTAGAGGGTCAGGAAGCCCATGAGCAGGATCGCCAGGATCGATCCCGGCGCCGCCAGCGCCTGCCAGCCGCGGGCGCCCAGGGTCCAGGCCTGACAGTCGAGGAAGGACAGGATCGACTGGATGAATCCCGATCCGGGCGGAAGCGGACGGCAGCCTTCCATCAGGCCACCTCCAGCAGGCGCGGAATCCACTCGGCCGGGTCGTCGCCGGTCTGGGCGCGGATCTCGTCGAGAAGCCGGACGGTGCGTTCGCGGCCCGACAATATGGTGAGGAGGTCCTGCTCGCCGGTGAGGTTCAGGCGGGCGACGACGCTGTCGTTGCCGTGCTTGATGAGGAAGCAATGGGCGCTGTCCGGGAGGGTCCGGACCAGCTCATATTCGTGCGGCGTCAGGCCGAAGCCGCCGACATAATCCTCGGCCCGGGCCTTCGGGTTGGCCATGAAGATCTGGGTCGCGGCCTGCTCGACGATGGCGCTGGCGATCCGGCTCTCGAGGGCGTCCTGGGCGCTCTGGGTGGCGAAGCCGACGATCCCGTTGCGCTTTCGGATCGTCTTCTCCCAATCCTTGATCCGGCGGACGAAGACGTCGTCGTCCAGCGCCTTCCAGCCCTCGTCGACGACGATGATCGCCGGGCTTCCGTCGAGCCGTTCCTCGACCCGGTGGAAGAGGTACATCATCGCCGGGGTGCGGACCGCGGGATCGTCGAGGATCTGGGTCATGTCGAAGCCGACCGCTTCGGCGGTGAGGTCGGTCCGGTCGACGGGATTGTCGAACAGCCAGGCGCGCTCGCCGTCGCCCCACCACGGCCGGAGCCGCGACCAGAGGTCGTTGGAGGTCGGCCGGTGGCCGCCGCGGAACAGCTCCGCGAGGTGGCGGAGCCGGCGATGCTCCGGCGGCTGGTCGAAATTGGCGTCGACCGCGTCCTTGATCCGGGCGACCTCGTCGATGTCGGCGCCGCCGGCGAGCAGGGCCAGCCAGTCGATCAGGAACTGGCGGTTGGCGGCATTGTCGGGGAGCTGAAGCGGGTTCAGCCCCGACGCGGCGCCGGGCCTGAGCAGGTCGTAGCGACCTCCGATCGCCCGGATGAACAGCTCGGCGCCGCGGTCCTTGTCGAAGAAGATGATCCTCGGCCTGAACTTGCGCGCCTGGGCGAGCAGGAAGTTGAGGACCACGGTCTTGCCCGATCCCGACGGCCCGATCACGGTGAAATTGCCGAGGTCGCCCTGGTGGAAGTTGAAATAATAGGGGCCCGCGGCGGTCGTCTCGAGCAGTGTGACCGCCTCGCCCCAATGATTGCCCTGGGCCCGGCCGAGCGCGAAATTGTGGCCGCTGGCGAGCCCGGCGAAATTCCCGGTCGAGATCAGGCCTCGGCGGGCGATATATTTGAAGTTGCCGGGGAATTGCGCCCAGAAGGCGGGCTCGAGGGCGATCTCCTCGCGGACCGCGATGATCCCGAGGTCGGCCAGCGAGGCCTGCACCTCGGCGACGCCCTCGGCGACCGCGGCCGGGGTGTCGGCTCGGACCGCGATCGTCATGTGATGCTCGCCGAAGCCCGCGCGGCCGGCGGCGATCTCGTCCTTGGCGTTGGAAAGCTCGGCCCTGAGGCTCACCGCCTCGTCCTCGGCGGAGCGCATCCGCCTCAGCGCGAGGTTCATCGTCGACAGCGCCGCCTGGCGCTCGACGAAGCCGAAGGACTGGGAGACGGTCAGCTCGAACGGCAGCCGAAGCAGCTCGTCGAGCATCCCGGCGACCGTCTGCCCGGGATAGTCCTTGATCGACACCAGCCCGAGGAAGCTCCGCTGGGTCGCTCCGGCCGGTCCGAGCTCGACCGTCTCCTGGCCGAAGCTGACCCGCCGGTAGGGAAGATAGTCGCCGAGGTCCTGGAGCGGCAGCAGGACCGGCCGCATCTCGCCATTGTAGAGCAGCGACAGGAATTCGAGCGGCTCCGAGCAGGGGCCGTGCGGGGTGTCATAGACCCCGAGCAGGCGCGGCTCGTAGCTCCCGAGCGCCGCCATCAAAGCGTCGCGGGCCTGGCCGAGCTGGTGGCGCTCGTAGGCGGAGCCGGCGTCGGGAGCGGCGGAAGCGCGCCCGAGCTTCTCGCGGATCCGGTCGAGCCGGCCGATCCGCCCCTGGAGCGGTCGCCGGACGAGGGTGAGGAAGAGCTCGTTGACGTAGAGGCGCTTGCCGTCGAGCCGCCGCCGCCAGGCCGAGTCGAGCTGGCGCGAGAAGGGGTCGGGATGGCCTTCGGAAAGGCCGACCTCGATCCGCCGCCTGACGACGTGATGGTAGATGGCGTAGCGCGACGAGCCGATCGCCTGGAGCATCGCGTCGCGAAGCCGCTTGCGGTAGTTGATCTCCTCCGTGTCGGCCGTCTCGAACAGCATGCCGCGCATGTGGACGACCTGCATCAGCAGCCCGTCGCGGGTCTCGATCGTGTGATCGTCGAGATGGCGGGCGTAGGGGAGGTGCTTGCCCGCGGGCAGCTCCTTCTTCGGCGCTCGCCGGTCGCGGGTCAGGGGCTGTAGGAGTTGCATCCCCACACCTTGTGATTCTTGACTCGCGGGCAGCGGGAGACACGGGTCAGCCAGAGATCGAAGAAGCGCGGCTCGCGCAGGCACAGAAGCACGCCGATGACGTGGATGACGACCGCCGCGAGCACCGCCCAGATCGACTTGAAGATCAGGAACAGCTCGGTGGCGACGATCGCGTTGGCGATGAAATAGGAATAGGTCACGCCCGCGAACATCTGCGGGCGCGTCAGGGCGACGAACAGCCGGTCATGTTCGAGGCCGTCCATCGCTCAGTTGCCGAGGCTGGACGTGGACTGGATCCCGGCGACGATGCTCGCCGCGCCGAAGAGGATGAAGCAGCCGATGATGACGGTCGCGCCGTAGCGCCAGTTGATCCGGCCGGTCAGCATCAGGAAGCCGACCGAGGCGACGGCGATGACCGCGACGACGGTCGCCACCGTGCCGAGCAGGGTTCCCTGAAGCCAGCGGACCGCGGAGACGATCACTCCCGAGCCGGCGGGGTCGGCGCCTGCGAAGTCATCCTGCGCCATCGCGGCGGTCGACCAGGCCGTGAGGCCCGCCGCCAGAGCCGCGCCCAACCAATGACGTAAAAGACCCCTCACCACTGCACTCCCCAACCCCTGTCGAATCGCGAGCATCCCCGAAGCGGATATTGGACTGTTGTCAGAGACTTGCCAATAGTCGACGCCATCCGGGCTCCAGCCCCCCCGTCCATACGCCGAGTGGCGCCCGGCAGGAAGGGCTTTGTGGAATCGGCGCCGCCGGTCCGGCCGGAGGCCCGCGATCAGAAGTCGACGTGCAGCCGGGTGGCCCAGGCGTCGCCCGCGGTGCGGGTGCCGACCGGGTCGAGCGGCGTGTTGACGCCGTTGAAATGGACCCAGTTGAAGAGCAGCTTGGCGTAGGGGTTGAGGTACCAGTTGACTCCGAAGGTGAGGCTCTCGGCCCGGTTGCCCGCCCTCGCCAGGACCGGCGTGTCGGAGAGGTCGAGCCGGTCGTAGCGCAAGGCGAGCTCGAAGGCTCCGGCGCCGCCCTTGCCGAGGGGTTTCAAAGGCTTGACCCGGTCGAAATTACCGTTTCGGAACGGCCTCGTCTCGCCGGTCACGAACCAGGTGGCGTAGACGTAGAAGCCGTCGAAGCTCGGATCGGACAGGCCCGGCCGGTCGACCCAGAGCCGGCCATATTCTCCGGCCAGGGTCACCGGGCCGAAGACCGCCGCGGCCTCGGCGCCGGCGTAACGCAGCGTCTCGGCCCCGGGGATCACGCCGCTGTCGGCGATGTTGCCGTTGTCGATCCGGATGTTGGGCCGGTCGCTGAGGCGCACGGAGTCGGCGACGTCCCCCGATTTGAGCCCGGTGCGGTAATAGCCCGAGGCGCCGAGGTGGAGGATCCGGCCCTTCTCGAAGACCGGCTCCCAGGCGACGCGGGCATTGGCGCCGATGCTCTCGTCGGGCGAGTCGGTGACCGCGGCGCCGGCCGAGCGGCTGATGCTCTCATTGTCGCCGAACAGGCCGGCGGCGATGTTGAGATTCTCCTTCGCCGCCCAGGCGGCGGAGAAGCCGATCCGGCGCTCGGCGCCGGCATTGCCGAAGGCGTTGGTGAACATGCCGCGCTCGAGGAAGACGTTGTAATTGTCGCTGTTGTTCGATTCGAGGCCGAAGGGCGCCTTGTGCTGGCCGGCGGTGATCAGCAGATCCTCGATCCCGGCATATTGGAGATAGGCGTCGGTGATCCCGACCTGGTTGCCGGCGAAGTCGACCTCGATCCGGTAGTTGAAGACCTTCATGGCGGTGCCTTCGAGGCCGATCCGGGCGCGGCGGAAGGCGGTTCCGTCATTGAAATCGTAGCCGCCCGCCCGCTCGCCGAAGAGCGCGTAATCGGCCTCGATCACCCCGCGCGGCTTGAAGGTGAAATCGCCTTTGTCGTCCGACAGGGTGGGGGCGAAGCCGAACTGGACCTGCTTGGCCTCGCGCTTCTCGGCGGCCTCGACCCGGGTCTGGGTGGCGGCGGCCTGCCGCTCGAGCTCGGCGTTGCGGGCCTCGAGCTGCTTCACCCGCGCCTCCAGAGCGTTGAGGCGGTCGATGACCGGGTCGCCGCCCGGCTCCTGCGCGAGGGCGGGGCTGCCGGAGAGGGCGATCAGGGCGGTGCCGGTCAGGAGCAGGAAACGCATTCAGTCCTCCGTTGGATAAAGGGGGTCCCGCCCCGGAGCGGAACCCAGGGGAGCGCGACCTTCAGCGCTTTGCCGTCTTGAAGATCCGGTCGAACTCGCCGCCGTCGGCGAAATGGGTCTTCTGGGCCCTCGCCCAGCCGCCGAAGTCGCGGTCGATGGTCAGCATGGCGACGTCGGGGAATTGCCCTTTGTGACGGGCGGCGACGGCGGGGTCGCGCGGCCGGTAATAATGCCTGGCGATGAGCTCCTGGGCCTCGGGGGTGTAGAGATATTTGAGATAGGCCTCGGCCGCCGGGCGGGTGCCCTTCTGGTCGACGACCTTGTCGACGATTGCGACCGGCGGCTCGGCGAGGATGGAGAGGGACGGGACGACGATCTCGAACTGGCCCTTGCCGAGCTTGTTGACGGCGAGGAAGGCCTCGTTCTCCCAGGAGAGCAGGACGTCGCCCTGGGCGCGCTCGACGAAGGTGGTGGTGGAGCCCCGGGCGCCGCTGTCGAGCACCGGCACGTTTCGGAAGAGCTGGGTCATGAACTGACGGGTCCGGGCGGACGAGCGGTACTTGCGCTCGGCATAGCCCCAGGCGGCGAGATAGTTCCAGCGGGCGCCGCCGCTGGTCTTGGGGTTGGGCGTGATGACCTTGATTCCGGGGCGGACGAGGTCGTTCCAGTCCTTGATGCGCTTGGGATTGCCCTTGCGGACGAGGAAGACGATCGTCGAGGTGTAGGGGCTGCTGTTGTCCGGAAGCCGGGTCTGCCAGTTGGCCGGGAGGGATCTGGCGCGCTGGGCGATCTCGTCGATGTCGTAGGCCAGGGCGAGGGTGACGACGTCGGCGGCGAGGCCGTCGATCACCGACCGGGCCTGCTTGCCGGAGCCGCCGTGGCTCTGGCGGATCTCGATATCCTGCCCGGTCTCGGCCTTCCACTTGCGCGCGAAGCCCTGGTTGACGTCGCGATAGAGCTCGCGGGTCGGGTCGTAGGAGACGTTGAGCAGCTCGGCGCCTTTCCCCTTCGGGGCCTCGCCGCAGCCCGAGAGGAGGAGGGCTGCGGCGAGACTGGCGGCGACGACGGAAGCTCGAAAAGATCTCATGGCATATCCCCTTAAATATCTAAGCAAATCAGTAGACAATTAGCCGGCACTTTCCCATCCGGGGTTTCCCCGGCCTCAAATTCGCTCCTCAGATTATCGGGTCGATTCGTCCCGGAACTTGCTGCTCGCTCGCCAGATAGGCGGTCCGCTCGACGAAATCGCCGAGCCGCTCGCCGGGCTGCCGCTCGCTCGCGTAGCGGCCGAGCAGGTCATCGAGCACGGTCAAAATCTCGGCCTCCGCGACATTCTCGCGGACCATCCGGTTGAGCCGCTCGCCGTGGAAGCCGCCCCCGAGGTAGAGATTATACTTGCCCGGCGCTCGGCCGGTCAGGGCGATCTCGGCGACATAGGGGCGCGAGCAGCCGTTCGGGCAGCCGCTGATCCGGAAGGTGATCGGCTCGCCGGCGAGGCCGTGCGTCTCGAGGATGGCTTCGATCCGGGTCAGGATGTCGGGCAGATAGCGCTCGGCCTCGGCCATTGCGAGCCCGCAGGTCGGCAGGGCGACGCAGGCGATCGAGTTGCGCCGGATCGCGCTCGCCGGCTCGCCGGCGATGCCGTGCCCGGCGAGCAGAGCCTCGACCGCCGACCGGTCCTCGGCCGCCACGCCTGCAATGATCAGGTTCTGGTTCGGTGTGACCCGGAAGGTCCCGCCATGATTCTGGGCGACGGCCCGGAGCCCGTCCAGCCAGGACCGGCCGAGGCGTCCGCTCTCGACGTAGAGGGTAAGGTTGAAGCGGCCGCTTGCCGTCTCGCGCCAGCCGAAGCTGTCGCCGTTCGAGACGAAGCGGAAAGGCCGGGCCGGCTCGAGCGGCGCTCCGAGACGGTCCTCGATCTGAGCCTTGATCCAGGCCAGTCCCTTGTCGTCGATCGTATATTTGAACCGGGCCCGGTTGCGCTGAGCGCGGTTGCCGTAGTCGCGCTGGACCGACATCACCGCCCCGGTCGCCGCGATCAGCCGGTCCTTCGCGATATAGCCGATCACGTCCGCGAGCCGCGGATAGGTGAGCGGCTCGTTCTCGGTCCGGCCCATGCCCCCGCCGATCGCGACGTTATAGCCTTCGAGCCCGTCCGGCCCGGCGATGGCGATGAAGCCGAGATCCTGGGTGTAGACGTCGATGTCGTTGGACGGCGGAACGACGAAGCCGATCTTGAACTTGCGGGGCAGATAGGTGGCGCCGTAGACCGGCTCCTCTTCCTCCCCCGAGCCCGCGACCTTCTCCTCGCCGTACCAGATTTCGTGATAGGCGCGGGTCCTGGGCAGGAATTGGTCGCTGACCGCCCGAGCGGCCTCGGCGACCTCGGCGTGGAGCGCCGAATCCTTCGGATCGGCCGCGCACATGACGTTGCGCGAGACGTCGCCGCAGGCGGCGATCGTATCGAGCAGCACTTCGTGAAGCCCCTGGATCGTCGCCTTGACGTCCTCCTTCAGCACCCAGTGGAACTGGAAGGTCTGGCGGCTGGTGAGGCGGAGCGTCTCGCCGCCATGGGCCCGGGCGAGCTCGTCGAGCTTGAGCCATTGCTCGGGGGTGCAGACTCCGCCCGGAAGACGGACCCGGATCATGAAGCGCCAGGCCGGCTCCAGCTTCTGGCGCCGCCTTTCGTCGCGCAGGTCGCGGTCGTCCTGCTGGTACATGCCGTGGATCTTCATCAGCCTGGTGTCGTCGGCGGCGACGGCGCCGGTGATCCGGTCGAGCAGGCCGGTCTCGATGGTTCCGCGAAGATAGTTGCTGGACTTCTTGAGCCGCTCGTCCGCGCTCAGCCGGTCGAGCGGCTGGGAGAGGTCCTTGCTGCGGTCGACGAGGGTGTCGGTGCCGGCCATCAGTAGACGTCCCGCTGGTAGCGATGGCTGCGCTGGAGGTCGCGCACGTAATTCTCGGCGCCCTCGCGCTCGAGTCGTCCCTCCTCGGCGACGATCGAGATCAGGGCCTCGTGGACGTCCGGGGCCATCTGCGCCGCGTCGCCGCAAAGGTAGAGATGGGCGCCCTCCTCGAGCCAGGCGAAGAGGTCGGCGGAGCGCTCCATCATCCGGTGCTGGACGTAGGTTCTGGAGCCGCGGTCGCGCGAGAAGGCGACGTCCATCCGGCCGAGCACCCCGTCCTTCAGCCAGGCCTGCCATTCGGTCTGGTAGAGGAAGTCGCTGCGGAAGTTGCGCTCGCCGAAGAACAGCCAGCTGTCGCCGCTCGCCCCGCGCGCCTCGCGTTCCTGGAGGAAGGCGCGATAGGGGGCGATCCCGGTGCCGGCGCCGATCATGACGATCGCCTTGTCGTCGTCGGGAAGCCGAAACTGGGCGTTGGGCTGGATGTAGACGGGCAGGGTGTCGCCCACCGCCCCGCGGTCGGCGAGATGGGCCGAAGCGACTCCGTGCCGTGCCTCGCCGTGGAGCCGGTAGCGGACCGGAGCGAGGGTGATATGCGCCTCGTCCGGCATCGCCGAGAGGCTCGACGAGATCGAATAGAGGCGCGGCTGGAGCGGCCTGAGGCCCGCCACGAATGTGGAGGAATCGACATTCTTTGCCGGGAATCGCCTCACGATGTCGACGATGTGGTGATTGCGCAGCCACATCTGGCGCTCGGCCTTGCCTTCGTCCCCGGCCAGCCGCCGGAGCTCGGCAGCCCCGGTCACGGCGGCCCAATGGTCGAGGAATCGGGGAGGAGTGATCGAAATCTCGAAATGGCTTTCGAGCGCCTCGGTGAGGGTCGTCGTCTCCCCCTTCACGGTCAGCGGCG
>DASQJV010000231.1:0-8649 GCA_035630855.1 Allosphingosinicella sp.
ATCGCCTTCATCGGGCCGCCGCCCAACGCGATCGCTGCGATGGGCGACAAGATCGAATCCAAGAAGCTGGCCAAGCAGGCCGGAGTCAACGTCGTCCCGGGCTATCTCGGCGAGATCGCCAATACCGAGGCCGCCCTCAGCATCGCCGGCGAGATCGGCTATCCGGTGATGATGAAGGCCTCGGCCGGCGGCGGCGGCAAGGGGATGCGGCTCGCCTATAGCGAGACCGACGTCCGCGAGGGCTTCGAGGCGACCAAGCGCGAGGGGCTGGCGAGCTTCGGCGACGACCGGGTCTTCATCGAGAAGTTCGTCGAGAACCCGCGCCACATCGAGATCCAGCTGATCGGCGACAAGGCCGGCAACCTCCTCTACCTCGGCGAGCGCGAATGCTCGGTCCAGCGCCGCCATCAGAAGGTGGTCGAGGAGGCGCCGTCGCCCTTCGTCACGCCCGAGATGCGCAAGGCGATGGGCGAGCAGGCGGTCGCCCTGGCGCGGGCGGTGGGCTATTTCTCCGCCGGCACGGTCGAGTTCATCGCGGGCGCCGACCGCAGCTTCTACTTCCTCGAGATGAACACCCGGCTCCAGGTCGAGCATCCGGTGACCGAGGAGGTGACCGGGCTCGATCTCGTCGAGCTGATGATCCGGGTCGCGGCGGGGGAGGACCTGCCGTTCGGCCAGGACGAGGTGAAGCTGAACGGCTGGGCCATCGAGAACAGGGTCTATGCCGAGGATCCCTATCGCGGCTTCCTGCCGTCAACGGGGCGGCTGGTGCGCTATTCCGCGCCGCGGGAGGCGCATGAGGCCGAAGGCCGCACCCGGGTCGACGACGGAGTCGAGGAGGGCGGCGAGGTCTCGATGTTCTACGATCCGATGATCGCCAAGCTGATCACCTGGGCCCCGACCCGCGAGTCGGCGATCGACCGGCAGGTCGAGTCGCTCGATTCCTTCGTGATCGAGGGCATCGGCCACAATGTCGATTTCCTCTCCGCGCTGATGCAGCACCCGCGCTTCCGGGAGGGGCGGCTCACCACCGGCTTCATCGCCGAGGAATATCCCGAGGGCTTCGAGGGCGCTCCGGCGGACGAGCGGCTGGTGGAGGACCTGGCGGCGATCGCCGCCATGGTCGGAATGGAGACCGACGCCCGCGCCTGCTCGGTCAGCGGCCAGCTCGGAGCTCCGGTGATTCCGCCGGAGGAGCGGGTCGTCCGGCTCGGCGGGCGAAGCTTCGCGATCCGGTTCGACGGCTTCGAGGGCGGCCTTCTCGCCTATCTCGACGAAGGCGAGGGGCGCGAGCTGATCGGACGCTGGGAGCCGGGGCATAGGCTGTTCAAGGGGATGATCGACGGCCGCAGCCGGATCGTCCAGGTCGCGCGCCGCGGCCGGCAATGGCGACTGACCGCGCGCGGCGCCTCGCACTTCGTCGAGGTGCTTCCGGCCCATGTCGCCGAGCTCAGCCGGTTCATGATCGAGAAGGTCCCGCCGGACCTCTCGCGCTATCTGCTGTGCCCGATGCCGGGCCTGCTCACCGCCCTCAACGTCGGCGAGGGGGACAGGGTCGAGGCGGGGCAGCCGCTCGCCGTCGTCGAGGCGATGAAGATGGAGAATATCCTCCGCGCCGAGAAAGCGGGCGTGGTGAAGACGGTCTCGGCGAAGCCGGGCGACAGCCTCGCCGTGGACGCGGTCATCCTCGAGTTCGAATAATCGTCATTCCGGCGAACGCCGGAATCCACGAACACGGATTGAGCCGGTACTTCCGCAACCTGTGTTCATGGATCCCGGATCAGGTCCGGGATGACGATTACGCCAGCGCCGAGGCCTTTGCGGCGAGGCTCGCGACGGCGGTGACCGCGCCCGACACGGCGCGGATCCGGTCCGCCAGCGCGGCGCCGTCGCGATAGGCGCGCGTTACCTCGTCCGTCGCCGTCTTGGCGGACTGGTAGGCGGTTTCGACCGCCGCCCCGTTCGCTTCGAGCTGGGAGCGCTCCGCTCTCAGATAGGCGAGCTGAAGCGAGGCGAGATTGCTTCGGATGGCGTCGGCTTCCTCGTCGGAGCCGGCCTGGGCGATATCGCTGTCCTGCTGGTCGCGGGCGATCGAATAAGCCTTGAGGATCACGGCCAGGCGGTCGTCGGGGGTGCTTTCCATCCTTGGCTCCTGTCGGCCCTACGGCTGCTGCTGCTGTTGTTGCTGCCCTTGTCCCTGCGGCTGCGCCTGCTGCCGCGGGGCGGGGCCGGGGACGTTGAGCGACGCGTCGAGGCGGGTGAGCACGCGCTCGACATTGGCGATGGACAGCGCCTTGCCCTTCTCGAGCTGGGCATGGCTCTGGAGAAGGGCGCTGAGGGTGGCGATTGCGGCCTCGTAGCGCTGCTGGACGGCGATTACCTCCTGCTGGGCGAGCGCCCGCATCGAGGCCTGGACGGCCATCCGATAGGATTCGGAATTGGGATCGGGGACGGTGAGGTTCAGGTTCAACTGCTCGGCGACCTGCTTGAAGACGTCGTCGGGGGAGAGGTAGCCGGCCTTCATCAGGGTGATCCGGGCCGCCGTTCGCTCGCCGACCAGATATTCGGTCAGCCGGTGGAAGGAGGCAGCCTCGGCGGTCATGCCGTTGCGGATCTGAAGCGTCGCCTTGGCGATCTCCCGGCTGGCGGCGAGGAGCCGCTTGCGCTGGAGATGCTCGCCGAGCAGCCCGAAGCCGAAATCGGCGAGGCTCGCGACCTCGCCCGGCAGGGCTGCCGGGGTCGCGCCCCGGTCGAGCCGGGCGGCCTCGGCGGCGAAGGCGTTGGCCGCGGTCACGGCGTCGCCCGCCGCTCCGGACAGGTCGGCGCCCTGGTCGTAGGCGGCCTCGGTCTGGAGCGCGGCATAAGCCGAGCCGAGCGCGTCCAGCGCCTGGGCGCGGAGGCCGACCACCCTGGCCAGCTGCCGCCGTTCGTCCGAAAGCTCGGCCGGATCGACGATCTCCTTGCAGGTCAGCCTGGGGTTCGAGCATTGCCGGAGGGTCGATGTGAAGGCGTCGCCGACGTCGAGGCTGCCGAGCTGCGCCTGGGTATCGCGGACCTCGGCGCTGAAGCTCGCGGTCGCCTTGATTCCGGCCTCGGCGAGGCTGGTCGCCGGGGCGCGCGGCGCGGCGGCGCAGCCGGCGAGCGCGGCCATGACGCCCAGAGCCGCGATCTGGATGAGCCGAATAGACATATACCTGCGCACCCCCCGATTCGCAGGGGAGTATCCGTCGGGAGGGGTGGCAAGTCGAGGCCGAAACGGTTCCTCCCCGTTCAGGAAGCGGCCACCGGCAGGCTGAGCTCGAAGCGGGCGCCCCGGTCGCTCGGCGCCGACACGATGGTGCCTCCGCAAGCGGCGAGCAGCGAGCGGGCGATCGACAGGCCGAGGCCGGATCCGCCCTCGCCGCGGCGGCTGGTGTGGAAGGGCTCGAAGATCCGCTCCCGGTCCGCCCCGGCGATCCCCTGGCCGTCGTCGGCGACGACGATCCGGAGCTTCGACCGCTCGGCCCGGCCGGTGATGGCGACCTCCCCCGCTCCGGCCTGACGGCTGTTCTCGACCAGCGTCTCGAACACCGCCTCGAGAAGCTCGGCCGGGGCGGCGACGGGCGGAAGCCCGGCCAGATCGACCGCGACCGCGAAACCGGCCCGGCGATGGGCATCGGCCACCTTGAGCGCCGCGCCTTCGACCGGAGTCGATGCATCCTCGGGAGCGACGGCCATGTCGGCCCGGGCGAGGTCGAGAAGCCGGCTGAGCAGGTGGGATAGGCGGTCGGCGCCGGCCCCGGCGTTGGAGAGGAAGCGCCGGCGTTCCTCCTCGCTCATCTCGGGATGCTCGGCGATCAGCTCGAGCGCCCCCTTTATCCCGGCGATCGGGGTCTTGAGCTCGTGGCTGACCGCGGCGGCGAAGTCCTTGAGGTAGCGCGAGCGGCGCTCGATCCGGTCGGCCATGGCGGCGAAGCTGACATAGAGGTTGCGGATCTCGATGGCGGCGGTCGCCGGCGGCTCCGGGACGTCGACGGCGCCGCGGGCGACGTTCTGGGTCGCCTCGCTCAGAGCCTCGATCGGCCGGGCGATTCCCCGCGAAAGCAGCCCGGCGAGGATGAGCAGGGTGAGGAAGATGAGCGCGACTCCGAGCGCGATCTTGCCCCGGTCCTGATAGATTCCGAGGAACAGGCCGCGCGGGCTCCGGCTCAGCATGAGGACTCCGATCACCTCGCCGCCCGCGACTACCGGCCGGACGTAATGGACGCGGATGTTCGACGCCCGGCTCAGCCATTCGAGCGCGTAGCGCGGCTGGTAGTCGCCGCGCCGGCGGAGCGCCGTGCGGGTCTGGCCGACCGTCGCCGCGGCGACCTCGGGCAGGTGCAGGTAGCTCCGTCCTACATCGCTCCGTCCGAGAACCACCGTTCCGTGGACGTCCATCAGCCGGACCGCCGCCAGGGTCGTCCGGGCCGTATCGACCACCACCGGCTTGAGCGCCTTCGCGGCGCGGGCGGCGGCGGGCTCGGGCGGCCAACGCGACGGCCGGGCGTCGGGCTGTTCGGGAAGGACCGGCATCGAGCGCAGGTCGATGGTCGGGCGCTCGGGGCGGAGCGGGCCCGGCGGCGGGTCGGTGAACGGCTCGGGCCAGGCGGCGCGATAGGCTCCGGCGAGAGCGGCGGCCTGGGCGATCAGCTCCGCCTCGGTTTGCTGGACGAGGGTGTTCTCGTAGACCCTGAGGAAGACGGCGCCGATCCCGGGCAAAGCGGCGACGAACAGCAGGGTCAGGAAAAGGAGGGTGCGAAGCCTGAGCGCCGGCCAGTGGCGCTTGGCATAGTCCTTGAGCGGTCGGATCAAGCGGCGTCCTGCCCCAGGCACCGCCCGATCCGGTAGCCTATTCCGGCCCGCGTCTCGATCAGGTCGTGCCCGCCCAGCGCCGCGAACTTGGCGCGAAGGTTGCGGATGTGACTGTCGATGGTCCGGTCGGTGATGGCGAAGCCGGGGCCGTGCAGGCGGTCGATGATGGCGTCGCGGCTGAACACCTTGGAGGGCAGGCTGGCGAGCAGCTGGAGGAGCTGGAACTCGGTGACGGTGACCGGCACCTGCCCGGCATCCCAATGCGCTTCCCAGGCTTCGGGATCGAGTCGGAGCCGGTTGTGGACGAGGGCGGCCTTAGGCCCCGCCTCCGCCAGCGCCCGGCCGCCGCGCTTGAGGATGGCGCTGACCCGGGCGACGACCTCGCGCGGCGAGAAGGGCTTCACGACATAATCGTCGCCGCCGAGCTCGAGGCCGAGGACCCGGTCGATCTCGTCGTCCCTCGAGGAGAGGAAGAGGATCGGCAGGTCGCCTTCCGCCCGCAGCCGGCGGCAGACTTCGAGGCCGTCCATCCGGGGCATGTTGATGTCGAGGACGATGAGGTCCGGCCGGTCGCGCTCGACCTCCTTCAGGGCTTCCTCGCCGTCGCCGGCCTCGCTCGTCTTCATCCCCGCCTTGCCGAGGGCGAAGGCGAGCAATTGGCGGATATGGGCGTCGTCGTCGACGAGGAGGATCTTGTGGCTCATCGCGTACATGTCACATCTACCGCGGGCGACTGTCAAAGATTGGCGTTCCGACGGGGCTTCCGTCGCAATGCCGGACGTTCGCGGAGAAGCGCGGAAGCCGGCGCTCGGCGATCAGCCGCTTGGCCTCGGCCGACCGGCGGGCATTGCGGAACGTCCAGCCGTGCCAGTCCGCCTGGCTGGTGGCGAGCCGGTCCATGATCAGATTGCGGGTCCAGCTCACCCGCTCGCGGAAGCGCGGGCCGATCGGCCGGCTTTCGAGCTCGATCAGCGGCAGCAAAGCGGAGGGCCCGAGCGCGTTCAGATAGCACAGATCGAGCCGCACGCCGGCGCCTCCGGCTTCCCGGGCGTGGCGGACGTTCCAGCGGGCGGCGACCGCTCCGAGGTCGACGGCCGAGCAGGCGGAGAGGGCGACGAGGGCGGCGGCGAGGTTGGCGTTGATCAGCCAGGGGCCGCTCTTGCGGCGCCACAGCCGGATGCAGATCAGGACCAGGCCGACCGCGACCAGGGCCATCCAGATGAGCGCGGCGATCCTCAGTCGGGTGAGGGAATAGGCTTCGATATAGTCGACGGTGCGGAGCATGGTGGAGGCGACGAGGACGATATTCTGGGCGATCCAGACGTAGACGAGGCCGCGGACCAGCGGGCTCTCGGCGCTCGGGGTCCGAGGGCGGAGGGTGACGAGGACGAACAGGGCCGCGAGCAGGGCGGTGGCGATCAGCGGATAGGCGCCGCGATGGGCATATTCGGCGAGGGTCAGGTCGCCGGGCAGCGGCGCTCCGCTCCACAGGAAGGCGATGTCGAGGCCGTTCTGGAGGGCGAAGACGAGGTTGAAGGCGGCCAGCGAGAGCGCGATCGAGGCGGGAGTCACCCCGGGGAGGGTGTATTCGCCGTCGCGCTCGGCGGGATGGCCGAGCAGGATGTGCGGCGGCCTGAGCAGGCCCCAGACGAGCAGGGTCACGAGAAGCCAGAAGAACAGCCGGACGATCGAGAAGCCGCCCACCGCCGCCACCAGGTCGATCCGGTCGAAGGCGTTCGAGATGAGCGGATTGGCGGCGCTGAACAGGGCGAGGAAGAGGATTGTCCCGAGGACCGGCAGAGCGAGCAGGGGCAGTATGGCGGCCATTCGCGCCGGGCCCCGGCGGCGCCGGGCCGAGCGCAGCCGGCCCCAGTCGAGCAGGGGCGCGATCGCGCTGAGCAGGGCATGGAGGAAGAGGCGCTTGGCCCAGCGCCAGCCGTCGTCGAAGCCGCGGTGGCGGGGGAGGAGCGCGGCCAGCGCGGCGGCGGCGAGGAACAGCCCGGCGGCGAGCGGCGAGGGATCGTCGCCGAGGACCGCCACGAGCAGCAGGGCCGCCGCGGCGGCCGCCAGCGCCGGCCGGCTCCGGCCGATGGCCGGGGTGGCGACGAGGATCGCGATGAGAAGCGCGGCGGCGAACAGCCCGGCCGTTGAGCCGACCCGCTGGAGGAAGAAGAGGTGGTCCGCGAGTGCGACCAGGGCCGCCGCGAGAGCGACCTTCTGGACGAAGCTGAAGCGGAGGCGGAGGCGCGCGGGCGCGGCGGCGGGGGCGGCGGTGAGTTCCATCCGGCGGTGATGGAGGAGACGTGTCGAAAGGGGATGGGCCGCGCTTCGATTCGCGGCGCGGAGTGCGTGCAGAATCGGTGCAGGGGAATTCCTCCCGAGCAAGCTCGGGGAGGAATTCGGTTATTTACCTCCCAGCACCCCGTCGACGTCGTGGACGACGCCGTTCGAGGCCAGCCGTTCCGTTCCGGTCACCCGGGCCTTGCCGCCGGCGGCGTCGGTGACGACCAGCGCGTCGCCGTCGCGGCTGACGCTCAGGGCGCTTCCGCCGACGGTGGCGAGCTCGGCCTTGCCCTTGCCGCGCTCGATCGCCTTGCCGAGGTCGGCGGCGGTCACAACTCCCGGGACGATATGGCCGGTGAGCAGGGCGACGAGCTGGCCCTTGGCCTCGGGGGCGAGAAGGCCGTTGGCGGCTCCGGCCGGAAGCTTCTGGAATGCCGCCTCGGTCGGAGCGAACAGGGTGTAGGGCTGGGCGCCCGACAGAGTCTCGGTGAGCCCGGCCGCCTGGACCGCGTTGGCGAGCGTCTTGTGGTCGGCCGAGCCGCCGAGGGTCTCGAGCAGGTTCGTCTTCGGCTGCTCGCCCCTGGCGGCCCCCGGCGGAGCCGCGTCGTTCGATCCGGTCGCCGCGACGTTGCCTTCTTCCCTGCCGCAAGCGGTGAGAAGCAATAAGGCGGCGAAGATTGCTCTCTTCATCGGCTGTCTCCCTTACGGTCGAATTGTTCTCCGGCGACGGCCGGGGCCCAGCGGCACAAAATCAGGAACTGGATCCCGGCCTGCGCCGGGAAACAGCTCAGGTGAGCATTTCGACGATCGCCTGGATGATCTGCGTCTTGGTGTCGACCTGATAGATGTTCCCGTCGGCGTAACGGTAGAGATAATCGTCGCCGTCCTGATATTGGCCGCGATAATCGACCGGCAGATTGTAGGCGTCGTAGCCGGTCGGCAGCGGCCGGCCGACATTGAGGTCGCCGGCGAGCAAAGCGACGATGCCTTCGATCATCCCCGACTGGGGATCGACCTGGTAGATGGCGTTGTCGCCGTAGCGGTAGAGCGACTGGTCGGTGTCGTAATAATTGGCGCGATAGGGCATCGGCACGTTGTAGACGTCGTAGCCGGCGGGGAGCGGCTGGCCGATCCCGAAGCCTCCACCGAACAGGGGGATGATCGCGCTGATCATGTCGCTGCGGCGGTCGGCGCGGTAGATGTAGCCGCTGTCGTCGTAGCTGTAATAATAGTCCGGCGTGTCCTGGTAGAAGCCGCGATAGGCGAGGGGGACCCGGTAGCCCTCGAACAGGCGGCGGTCGATCCGCTGACCGCGGGCGAAGAGCTTCTTGGCCTGGCCCGGCGGCAGGCAGCCATTGCCCTTCTTGGCCAGGCCCGGCGGGCAGCGGCCGGCAGAGTATTCGTTGCGGTAGTACTGGTAGACGATGGCGCGGTCCTGGGTGGGGACGACCACGCGGACCGGTTGGACGACGACGGCGGGGCCGCCACCATGGCCGTGCTTGTTGCCCTTGCCGCCCTTGTCTTTGTCTTTGT
>DASQJV010000232.1:0-3316 GCA_035630855.1 Allosphingosinicella sp.
GGGGCGAGGGGGCGACGAGCCGGCGCAGGGCCGGGGCGTCGAGGCCGCGCGGCCGGTGGTCGGCGGTGGCGGGAAGGGCGCGGCCCGGCGCAGCGGCACGCGCAGCCGGGCGAGGTCGTCGAGGCGGATCGCCCCGTGGCGCCGCGAGGCGAGCAGCCGCTCGACGGTGCGCCGGCCGAGCCCGGGCACGCGCAGAAGCTCGTCGCGGCAGCCGCGGTTGAGGTCGACCGGGAAGCGCTCGCGATGCTTCAGCGCCCAGGCGAGCTTGGGGTCGATGTCGAGCGGGAGCATTCCGGCCGGATCGGCGGCGGAGGCGACCTCCGCCGGCGAGAAGCCGTAGAAGCGCATCAGCCAGTCGGACTGGTAGAGCCGGTGCTCGCGCATCAGCGGCGGGCGGCGCAGGGGAAGGACGGAAGAGGCGTCGGGAATGGGCGAGAAAGCCGAATAATAGACCCGGCGGAGGCGGAAGCGGTCGTAGAGATTGCTGGCCCGGCCGACGATGTCGGCGTCGGTCGCGGAATCGGCGCCGACGATCATCTGGGTCGACTGGCCCGCCGGGGCGAAGCCGGGCGCCGACTTGTAGCGCTTCCTCGCGTCGGCGCCGTCGTCGATCGCGGCGCGCATGTCCTTCATGGCCCCCTCGATCCGGATCCCGTCCTTCTCCGGAGCGAGCCGGGCGAGGCCGGCGGCGGTGGGAAGCTCGACGTTGATCGAGACCCGGTCGGCATGGACCCCCGCCAGCCGGACCAGCCCGGGATCGGCGTCGGGGATGGTCTTGAGATGGATGTAGCCCCTGAAATCGTGATCCTCGCGGAGGCTCCGGGCGACCTCGACGATCTGCTCCATCGTGTAGTCGGACGAGCGGATGATCCCCGAGGAGAGGAACAGCCCCTCGATATAATTGCGCCGGTAGAAAGCGAGGGTGAGCCGGACGACCTCCTCGGCGGTGAAGCGGGCCCGGCGGACGTTCGAGCTCTTTCGGTTGATGCAATAATGGCAGTCGAAGATGCAGCTGTTGGTGAGCAGGATCTTGAGCAGCGAGATGCAGCGGCCGTCGGGGGCATAAGCGTGGCAGATGCCCATGCCCTCGGTCGAGCCGATCCCCCTGCCGCCGCGGCTGTCGCGCTTCGAGGTGCCCGACGAGGCGCAGGAGGCGTCATATTTGGCCGCGTCGGCGAGGATGGCGAGCTTCTGCCGGAGGTCGAGCTGAGGCATCAGCTCGTCAGGCGCCGGAGGCGCGGCCCCAAAAGACACAAAAGACCCGCATGTCGACTCCGAAAATCCTTATCGGCGCGTCAGCCGCAAGCTTTCGCGGGCCTGCGCGAACCGGCTGCGGGACGCGCCTCGATGGCGTGCCGCGCGGCGGGGGGAACGATTCGTCCATGCCGATTCTATCGCCTAAATCAGCGCTGCAGGAAAGTGTTTTCTTTTTGTTCCAAGAGCGATTTCATCTGCGGCGATCGATCGAAAGGGCCGCAACTAATCGCCGCCGCAGCCGCCTCCGCAGGACGCGCCGCAGCCGCCGCCGTCATGGCTTCCGGCTCCGCCGCAGCCGCCTCCGCAAGCGCCGCTGCCGTCCCTCGAACGGGCCTCGGACCGATGCCATGGAAGCGCCAGCAGTCCGAAGATCAGGGCGGCGCCGCCAAGCACGACGGACGCCACCGCGAAGCCGGAGGCATAGGTAGCGGCCGCGCCGAGCGCCGCGCCGCCGGCGATCCGGAACGCGAGGCCGCGGCCGCGGCGGCGTCCCGCCGCTGCCAGCCGCGACTCCCAGGAGATCGGGCGCGGCCAGATGTCGGACGGCGGCGGCCTGAGGAAGGCCCGCTCGTAGAGGGCGACCGTATCTTCATATTGGCGGCAATGACGCTCCTCATCGCCGGACTCGCCCGTCGCCGGCCGATGCTCGAGCGGCCGCCCGAGGATTCGGCCGCACAGGATCTCGCGATAATGGGGGAGGGTGAGGTGGAGGTGCCAGGCTTCGTCGACCGCCTGCGACGGCGTGACCTCGAAGCCGGCGGTGGCGGCGAGGTAGAGGAAGCGGCGATATTCGTCCGTCACGCGCTCGGCGAAGCCGACGGTCCAGCCCTGCTCGTCGGCGAGCGAATCCTCGAAGCGGAGCGGGGCGCCGGAGAGCTCGATCCGCATATGGGAGAGGGCGGCCCAGAGGGCGGGGCGGTTCAGGACTGGCTCGGAGCCTGTCATCGAGGAGGAGGTTATGACAGGTAGATGACGGTTTGGTGACTCCGGAAAAATCCTCCCCATGCGAATGCATGGGGAGGGGGACCACCCGGAGGGTGGTGGAGGGGTAGCTGGCTTGGTCTGCGCCATTACCCCTCCACCAGGCTTCGCCTGGTCCCCCTCCCCATCTTCGATGGGGAGGATGATCAAAAGCCGATCCTCGCGCTCCGCTCCGGCTTCGCTTTCGCTTCGGCCTCGAGCAGGGCGACGATCTCTTCCGCGCCCGCCTCCGGCCGATAGCGAAGCTGGCGCTTCACCACGGCGAAGTCGCCGGGGGTCAGGCCGCCGACCTGCGCCAGGCCCGCGGGGGCGGGACGGCCGAAGAAGAGCTCGAACGCCCGTTCCGCCGCCTCGGCCGACAGCGCCTTCAGCTCGATCTTGAAGACGAAGCGCCTCAGCGCCGCCGGATCGAGCCGCCGGGCGAAGTTGGTCGCGGCGACGAAAGGGAGCGGGTGCGAGTCCATCCAGGTGAGCATCTCGTTCACCTGGGTGATCTCCCACGAGCGCTGGGCGTCGCCCCGGTCGAGGAGGAGCGAATCCGCCTCGTCGAAGAGGAGCACGGCGCCCTCGTCGCGGGCCTCGGCGAAGGCCTCGGCGATATTGGCCTCGGTCCCCCCGACCCATTTGGAGAGCAGGTCGGACGCCCTCTTCACCCTCAGCGGCCGGTCGAGCCGCTCCGCCACATGCGCGGCGAGCGCGGTCTTGCCGGTGCCGGGAGGTCCGGTCAGGAGCAGCGAGAAGTCGCTCGCCGCCCCGGGCGCCGAGACCTGCTCGACCATTCGCCCGATCGGAAGGTCGCTCTCGTAAAGCGAAAGGTCGAGCCGGCCGCCGCCCGGGGCGGGCGCGAGGGCCCGGCCGCCGCGAAGGCCGAGGAGGATCGACCGGGCGGCGGTCTCGGCGTCCCGGGCGCCGCCTCCGGAGAGCTTCGCCGAGCGCAAGGCGACCCGGGCGACGGCCGCCGTCTCCGGAGCGTAAGCGAGAAGCGGGTCGAGGCCGGGCGCGGCCTCGGGAGCGCCCTCCGCCGCCGCGACCTGGGCGACGATCCGAGCCCGCGCCTTCGGCCCCGGATAGTCCATCC
>DASQJV010000233.1:0-2169 GCA_035630855.1 Allosphingosinicella sp.
CCACCGCTTCGCGGCGGGCCCCTCCTCTCCCGTGAAGGACGGGAGAGGAGCTTTCCACCCGCAAAGGAAGGGTATGAAGACCAGGATCGCGATCATGCTCGGCCTCGCCGCCGCTTTCTTCTGGCCGCTCCAGGCGCAGGCGCCGGGGCCCTTCACCGTGGCCGAGACGGGCGAGGCGTTCGGCTCGCTGCAGGAAGCGGTGGCGGCGATCGGACGGGGCAGCGGAACGATTCGCGTCGCTCCGGGCCGCTATCGCGAGTGCGCGGTGCAGGAGGCCGGCCGGGTCGCCTATGTCGCGGAAGTCCGAGGAGCGGCGGTGTTCGACGGCGGCGCCTGCGAGGGTAAGGCCACGCTCGTCCTCCGGGGCAAGGGCGCCCGGGTCGACGGGCTGGTGTTCATGCATGTGCGCGTGCCGGATGAAAACGGCGCCGGAATCCGGCTCGAGGACGGCGACCTCGCCGTCGCCTTCACCCGCTTCGCCGACGGCGAGAATGGGATCCTCGCCAACAACGGTCCCAAGGGGGCGATCTCGATCGACCGCTCGACCTTCACCGGCCTCGGCGAGCGCGACGGTTCGCACGGCCTCTATGTCGGCCATTACGGCAGCCTCAGGGTCACCGACTCGCGCTTCGAGCGCGGCGCCGGCGGCCATTATCTCAAGAGCCGGGCGCCGCGGATCGAGGTGACCGGCAACAGCTTCGACGACAGCGCGGGGCGCCGGACCAACTATCTGATCGACCTCTCCAACGGCGCCGCCGGCCGGATCGCCGGCAACGTCTTCGTCCACGGAAGCAGCAAGGAGAATTATGCGACGATGATCTCGGTCGCCCCGGAAGGCGCCGGGAATCGCTCCGCGGGGCTGGCAATCGAGGACAATGACGCCTCGGTGGCGCCGGGCTTCCGCTGGACCACGGCCTTCGTCGGCGACTGGAGCGGCGAGCCGCTCGCGATCCGGGGCAATCGGGTGGGGCCGAAGATCAAGCTGTTCGAGCGGCGCTAGATGGCGACCCGGGTCCTCCTCACCGTCGACACCGAATTGCGGTGGGATCATCACCTGGGCGGCGCCTCGTGGCAGGACAATCTCGCACTCAGCTTCGATCCGGCCGGAGTGGGGGTCGGCCACCAGCTCGAGCGGCTCGCCGCTTACGGCCTCAAAGCCTGCTTCTTCGTCGATCCGATGCCGGCGCTGCTCTACGGGATCGAGCCGGTGCGGCGCATGGTCGAGCCGATCCTGGCGGCGGGGCAGGAGGTCCAGCTCCACCTCCATCCCTCCTGGGCGGACCCGTCGCACCCCGTCTTCGAGCTCACCGGCCTCGGCCGGGAGACGCAAAGCGGCCTGATCCGGACCGCGCGCGACCTGCTGGTCGAGGCCGGGGCTCCGCCGCCGATCGCCTTCCGCTCGGGCAGCTATGCCGCCGATCCCGCCACGCTCCAGGCGCTAGCCGAGCTCGGCATAAGCTACGACAGCAGCCACAACGGCGGCCATCATCCCGATCCCAGCGCCCTTCCGCTCGACCCGCGGCGGATCGCGCCGGCCCTGATGGAAGGGGTCGTCGAGATTCCGGTAACCCAGATCGAGCAGGCTCCGGGGCGCCTCCGGCACCTCCAGATCTGCGCGGTCTCGTTCGACGAGATGCGGGCCGCCCTGCTCCACGCCGCCGACCATCGTCATCCGCTGGTCAACATCGTCGGCCACAGCTTCGAGCTCGCGACGCGCGACGGCCGGAGGCCCAACCGGCTGCTCGTCCGGCGCTTCGAGAAATTGTGCGCCTTCCTCGCCGCTCGGAAGGCGAGCCTGCCGACGGCCTTCTTCTCCGACCTCGCCGGCCTGCAGCTCGATGCCGAAGCCGAGCCGCTCCGCTCCGGGCCCCTTCGCACCGCTTCGCGAATGGCGCAGCAGGTCTGGGGCAATGCGGTCTACGAAAGGGCGCTGTGAGCGGAGGTTAAGTCCTCCCCTGCATTCGCAGGGGAGGGGGGTGTAGGCGGGTCGGCATGCCGGGGGCATGCCGAGAGCCGGAACCGGCTGCGCAGCAGCCGTCGGGCGAAGCATGGTGGAGGGGCCTTGCCCAGTTCGAAGAACCCCTCCACCGCGCTTCGCGCGGTCCCCCCCCCCCGGAAAGCCGGGGGAGGAATTAGGATGTTCGACGTAACCAGCCTTAACGGCCCGTC
>DASQJV010000234.1:0-4130 GCA_035630855.1 Allosphingosinicella sp.
GTCCACTGGACGCAGAGCAACCAGCTGTTTCCGGGCGAGGCCTTCGACGGCCTCGCGGCGATCGAAGCGCCGAGCCCGCTCCACGTCCATCCCTTCCTCTACGGCCATTCGATGGGCGAGGACGGCAAGGCCAAGCTCGGCATCCGCACCTTCGGCGCGCGCCACTTCATCGGCCGCGAGCTGCTGATCGAGCCGAGCGTGATCCCCTGGGCCGCCAATTTCGAGACGATGCTCGCCTGCCTGCGCGTGGCGACCGCGGAGAAGGGCTATCTGATCCCCGACGGCGACACGTTCGGGCCGGAGGATCGCAGCCTCTCCTACCGCGTGCTCCACCGCGAGGCGGAAGCCGGCGACGTGCCGGTGATCGAACTGCAGCCGCTGATGTACCGCGAATATGATTTCGTCGCCGCGGACTACGTCCCGCCCGAGCGCGTGTTCGACGACCGCATGCCGCCGGCCGATTTGATGCCCGAGGACCAGGACGACAAGGCGGCGCTGGCCAACGAATGGCGCGAGAAAAGGGCGATGGCCGAAGGGATTGGCGGCCGCTTCGAGGTGCGTTCGCGCGGGTCCGGCGATGGCGGAGCGCCTCCGGCACGGCCCGGCGGCGGGTTCGCCAGCCGGCCCGTGTTCGGCCGCAAGAAGGCCTGAAGCAGCGGCGTCGGCCGCGGGATCGCTCCGTTCGAGGAGCGACACTCAGCCTTCATCCCTCCCGCTCAGGTCACCACAATTCCAGGATCGATGTCGTTGGTGAATTCACAACGGCTGCGATAATCGGCGCGCATCCGCTGCATCTCGGCCAAAGCGGCGTCCGTTTCCGTCACGGCGCGGGCGAAAAGGGCGGGATCGATCCCGGCTTGCGCCACCACCTGACCGCTGCGCCGGCGCAGAACCAGGAAGAGTGCCGGGGCGCCGCGCGCAAAGGCCGCGAAGTCCGCCAGATTCCCGCCCAGATGATAGCCGCCGCCGCCCTCGTGGAAATCGCTGGCGATGGCCGGCTCCGGCCACGGCCTTGGGCGAACGACCGTGGTCAGCTCCATGCGAAGGCTCGGCAGCCGCCCGCGGTGCCGGAAATCCTCCAGCCGCTGCCAGACGATAAAGACGGAGCCGTCACCGGTCCGAAGATCGGCCGAGCCGCGCAGGCCCCAGCGAACCGAGATGCGCGGCTGCGTGAAATCGACATGCGGCGGTAGCCAACTCATGTCGGCGTCGATCGGCCGGCCTTCCGCATCGAGCCGCAGGGCGATCGATGTACCCGGCTCCAGTTGCTGTCCGACCGTGCACACATAACCCGGCCGCGGCGCGGCCGCCGACCGGGGAGGCACCGCGGCCGATGCGCACGCGACGAGCAGCGCGGCGGGAAGGAACAGGGCGAGGCCTCGCATGCGGGTGCCGTAAGGGCGGGCGGTTTAAGGGCGGGTAAAGCACCCGGGAGCGAAGGAGCGGTGGCGGCCACTTTGGCCGCGGGCGAAATGTCCCGGCGCGGCGCTCAGGGCTTGGCGGGCTTGCGGGCGCGATGGGCGGCGATGGCTTCGTCGAGCGCGGCGATGCGCTGGCGCTCG
Organism: Allosphingosinicella sp.; assembly: GCA_035630855.1. Lineage (GTDB taxonomy): Bacteria > Pseudomonadota > Alphaproteobacteria > Sphingomonadales > Sphingomonadaceae > Allosphingosinicella. Next base: position 1,563 of record DASQJV010000234.1, read on the forward strand.
GGCGTGTCCTTGGCCAGCCCCTTGAGCCGGCACGTCGCCCAGAGCGCCTTGCGTTCGGATTCGAGCGCCTTGAGATAGTGATCGGCCATGGCGGGCCCTGATTAGGCGCTGCGGGCGGGCGAGGTCACGCACAATCTGGCACGCGGCGGGTCCGGGGCCGAAGGCGATCCTTCGGGTCATTCGGCGAACTGCACCAGGTCCCAGAGATTGCCGTAGAGATCCTCGAACACGGCGACCCTGCCGTATGGCTGGGTGACGGGCTCTCGGACGAAGCGGATTCCGGCGGCGCGATAGGCGGCGAAGTCGCGCTCGAAATCGTCGGTGGCGAGGAACAGGAAGACGCGGCCGCCGGCCTGATCGCCGACGAACCGCGCCTGCTCCGGCGTCGCGGCGCGGGCGAGGAGGATGGTTGTCGCGTCCCCGGGCGCGCCGGGCGGGCGGATCGTGACCCATCTTTTGTCCTGCTCGGGAATTGGCGTGTCCTCGACCAGGGTGAAGCCGAGCTTGCCGACGTAGAAGGCGAGCGCCTCGTCACAATCGCGGACGACGAGGGCGATTTGGGAGAGGCGGGCCATCAATCGATGATCCGCATGTCGCCCTCGGCCGCGAGCCGGGCGAGGAAGGCCTTCATCTCGTCGAGGCGTTCGGGGGGATGGGGCTGCCATTCGCCGACCTCACCGAGGATGCGCAGCGGGGCGCGGGAGCGGTAGGAGGCGGTCGGGTTGCCGGGGAAGCGCTTGTCGGTGAGGTTGGGGTCGTCCTCGAAGGGGCCGGTCGGCGCGACGATGTAGATGCGCTCGCGCGCCTCGCCGGCGGCCAGCTCGGCGCCCCAGATGGCGGCGTCGAGCGTGGCGGAGAAGTAGATCCAGGAGAGCGTCTGTTCCTGGTAGTTGGAGGCGAAGCCGGGCGCGAGCAGGTCGCCCACGCGCAGGTCGGCGCGGGTGCCGTGATAGAAGGGCGGAACGGCGTCGCGCGCGTAGGTCATCGGGTAGCTGTTTCCTTCATCTTCGCTTAGCCTCGCTTTACCCTCGACGAGGCCGGGCAGGCTTATGACCAAGCATCGCATCTACACGACGAGCTTCGCCAGCGTGTATCCGCATTATGTCGCCAAGGCCGAGAGGAAGGGGCGGACGAAGGCGGAGGTCGACGCGATCATCCACTGGCTGACCGGCTACGGCCCGGAGGCGCTGGCGGCCGAGCTGGAGGCGGGGACGGACTTCGAGTCCTTCTTCGCCAGGGCGCCCCGGATGAACCCGGCGCGGGAGGCGATCACGGGGGTCGTCTGCGGGGTGCGAGTCGAGGCGATCGAGGACCCGCTGATGCGGGAGATCCGCTATCTCGACAAGCTGATCGACGAACTGGCGCGCGGCAAGAAGATGGAATCGATCCTGCGCGCGGGGTGATGGGAGCGTCACGCCACCATCGAGGCGTGACGTCGATCGGGCTCGCCTTGGCGACCCGTCGGCCGGCCGTTGCCGGTGGCCACCGACGCGCTGCTCCGCTGCGCGCCTCGCTCCGGCGCGAATGGTCCCAATGTTCGCACTGACCATGGGGGCTGACCTTGCCTCCGCGTGAGTCGCATCTCATCCGGCAAAGTAGAACATAAAATGAACATGTAGGACAGCACTTTTCTGCGGTGCAGGCGATCAGGGGCGCGCGCGGAGGGTTCGGCCTGGCCTTAATCGGTGGCCGGAGCGATCCGCGCGGCGGCGGGGTCGGCGGGGTCGCGCGAGACGATGAAGTCGCCGCCGATCGTCCGCAGGCGCGATCGGCCCGCGGAGTCGCGGGAGACGGGAAGGTCCATGACGTGGCGGCCGACGGCGTAGAAGCCGATGCGGGCCTCCTCCCCGCGCCAGCCGTCGAACCGGTATTCCACCTTAAGGTCCCCCGGCAGGTCGACCCGGCGGCGCTCGAAGACCGGGGTGCGGACATAGTTGAACGTGCCGGTCATCGGCGAGAATGAATACCAGAGCCAGGGATTGTCGCGGGTCGGGGCGATCGCCGCCAAAGCGGGCATGTTGCGCAGCAGGCAGATATTCTCGCGCTCGCCGCCGGCCGCGCGGGGAAGGAAGCACCACATGTCGAACGGCGCGCCATTGCGGCTGCCCGCGCTCGAAATGAACGTGCCGGCATAATAGCCCGGCGATCCGGCCGGCGCCTGGACTCCGCGGACGGTGATGCTGAACCCGGTCACGTCCTCGGTGAGGACGGCGGTGTGGCGGTAGCGATAGGGGATGGTGACCAGCGCCTCGCCGTCGCGGACCACGCCCGGGCGCACCGTAGGCGCTCCCGCCGCCTCGATGATCTCGGAATAGGGGACGCCGGGCGTGCCGGTCAGCTCGGCCGAGGGAATCGGCGGCGGCATGTTCGCCGGAGGCGAGGAATTGGCACAACCGCCGGCGCCGAGAAGAAGCACGCCCAAAGGCGCAATGCGCCCGGCGCTCGAATCGATCATGTCGTTTGCCCCCTGAATTCAGCTTATGCGTCAGGATCTGCCGAGGAATCGGAAGAAGATCAATGGATTACGATTTCTTCTTGGGCGCGTCATATTGGGGCTCGGCGGGCTCG
>DASQJV010000235.1:0-12438 GCA_035630855.1 Allosphingosinicella sp.
CGATCGGCGAGAGGTCGCCGGGCATGACCCCGAAGCGCGGCTTCGACTGGAAGCTCAGCAGCGGCTCGAGGAGCCGGGCCGGGAGCGCGCCGAGGCGGTCGGCGATACGGTTTCGGATCGCCCGGCGGATGTCGGGATAGACGGCCTGGAGGACGAGGGCGTCGGCCGGGAGCGGGCCGGAAGGCCCCAGCAAAGCGGCGGCGCCGCCGAGCGAATGGCCGATCACGGCGACCGGGGCGCCCCGCTGGCGGCGCTTGAGCCAGCCGAGGGCCGCGCGCGCGTCCGACGCCTCGCGAAGTCCGAAGCTCCGCTCGGCCATGTCCGACTCGCCGTGCCCGCGGAAGTCGACGGTGAGGGACGCATAGCCGAGCCCGGCCAGCCAGGCCGCGGTAGGAGCGGTCGAGGCCCGCGACGCCTTGACCCCGTGGAGGAGGAGGACCGCCGGCGAGTCCGGCCTCCGCCCGGGCCGGTAGGTTGCGGCGAGGGCCAGCCCGTCGCCGGTCCGGATGCGGAGGTCGACCGCCGGCGCCTCGGCCGGAGGCACGTCCGCGGGGACTCCGCGGACCATCGCCGATCCGGCCGCCCAACTCAGCGCCAGCCCGGCGAGCAGGGCGAGCAGCGCGCAGAGGAGCAGGGTCCGGCGAGCCGGCCGCATCGCCGGTCACTCGCCGCGCTGGTAGAGCGCGCCCAATTCCTCGAGGTCGAGGTCGCGCTCCAAATCGTGGAGCACCTCGTCCTCGATCAAGCCTTGGCGGTGGAGCCGGACCAGCTCGGCGCGGGCGGCGGCGATGGCGGCGAGGATGACGTCGAAATGGGCCCGGAGGCCGGGGGTGAAGGACTCGGCGTCGCCGGCATAGCGTTCGACGTAGCGCGCCCGGTTGCGATATTGCTCGAGCAGCTGCGGATTGAGCAGGGCGCCGTCCGGCCCGTAGGCATGGACCTCCACCGCCGCCGCCTTGGCCGCCGCCATCGCCGCCTCCGCCGCCGCCATGTCGATCTTCGCCGGCGGGTCCTCGTCTTTCGGGTCGACGAGGGCGATCACCCGGCCGAGGCTCGCCCCCTGGAGGATCACCGTGACCAGGATCACCGCGAAGGCTGCGACCAGCATCAGGTCGCGGCCCGGCATCGCCTCGGGAAGGGCGAGGGCCACCGCCAGGGTCACGACTCCGCGCATCCCCGCCCAGCCGAGAACGACCGACGGCCGCCAGCCGAGCGGACGGACCCGGACGCCCGCCCGGCGGAGCAGGGCCAGGACCGAGTCGCTCGCGAACACCCAGGCGAAGCGGGCGATCAGCACGGCGGCGACGATCCCGGCCACCGGCGCGGCCATGGTCGCCGCCACCGCCTCGAGCCCGCCGACCCGCTCGATCACGCCGCGAAGCGAGAAGCCGATCAGGATGAAGACCAGGGCCTCGAGGCTGAACACCAGGGTCCGCCAGAAGGCGCTGCCCTGCATCCGGATCCGGGCGGCGAGGACGACATGCTGGTACCAGCCGAAGACGATTCCCGCCGCGACCGTGGCGATGACCCCGGAGACGTGGAGCGCCTCGCCGCCGAGATAGGCGGCCCAGCACAGCAAGGTGGCGGTGGCGACGACGAGGGTCTCGTCGCTCATCCGGCGCATGACCGCGATCCAGGCGGCGGCGACGGCGATCCCGACCGCTGCTCCGCCCAAGGCGAGGAGAAGGAAGCTGCCCGCCGCCGCCGCCGGATCGAAGGCGCCGCTGAGGGTCGCGGCGACGGCGAATCGGAACAGGACCAGGCCGGTGGCGTCGTTCAAGAGGCTCTCGCCCTCGAGCAGGGCCTGAAGCCGCCGGGGAAGCCTGACCCGCTGGAGGATCGCGCGCGCTGCGACGGCGTCGGGAGGCGAGACGATCGCTCCGAGCGCGAAGCAGGCCGCCCAGGGCAGCCCGGGCACCAGCCATCTGGCCGTGACCCCGACGACGAGGGTCGTGAACAGCACCGCTCCGACCGCCAGCGACAGGATCCCGGGGAGGTGACGGCGGAACCGGCCGAAGGCGGTGTAATAAGCGCCGTCCATCAGCAGCGGCGGCAGGAACAGCACCAAAGCGAGCTCCGGATCGAGCGAGATTTCGGGGATTCCGGGAAGGAAGGCGAGCGCCCCTCCGCCGAGCAGCAGCGCCGCCGAGGGCGGGAAGCGGAGCCTGGACGCGGCCCAGTGAAGAGCGATCGTCGTCGCCAGAAGGACGAGGACGAGCTCGAACGTCTCGACTGGATGCATGCCCCCTCCCCGCTCCGCTCCGCGCCGGCGCGGCGCCTTTCTTGCACAACCGGCGGGGCCGGCGGAATAGGCGGGGCGGATGGCGCATGCGTCCGTCATGCCGGACTTGATCCGGCATCTTCGTCATGCCGGACTTGATCCGGCATCCATCTTCTTCCTTCCCGGCGAGTCAAGGAAGGTGGATCCCGGATCAAGTCCGGGATGACGATCCTGCGCAGACAGGACTCGCGCCGCCGGGAGCGGCAAACGTCCAGATGGCGCCTGCGTCCGTCATGCCGACGAGAAAGCGCACCGCGCCCGGACAGCCCCGCCGAGGCTCAGTTGCGCGGGTCCTTCGGGGTGGAGTGGAGGAAGTCGATCAGCCAGCGGCCGTCGCGACGGACGAGGAGCGCCGATTCGAGCCACGTCCGCGGCTGGAGGTTGGGCGCCGTCCCCGCAGCGCCGACATTCTCCCAGGCGGCGAAGGCGTAGGCGCAGTCGACCCGGGCGTCGACCGGGCCGATGTTCCACTCGATCGTCCGGCCCGAGCGGTGCGCATCGGCGACGGCCTTCGACAGCTCGGGCCCGCTGTACCTCTTGCCGACGTCGAAGGCGTAGAAGCCCGGCGTCGTCAGCCTCCGAACGGCTTCCTCGTCGTCGGCCGCAAGGGCCGCGAAGAAGGAACGGATCGTACCCGCCACCTCCTGCTTCGCGGAGTCCGACGAGCAGCTTCGCTTCGCCGCCGCCACCGATACCGGCGACGCCAGCAGGAAGGCCGCCAGGCAGATTGCGAAACGCTTCATCCGATTGCTCCCCCCGTCAGGTGCGACACTTCCTGCCCGCCGGGCAGCGCGGCTGTCACCTCTTTTCCGGCGCGACACCCCCCGCTTTTATCGCGCCGCCGGCGGACAGCCGCTTGTCATCGCCTTTTGCCCGCCCATATCGGCGACAGGCAAAGGGAGGCGCTCAGCGGTGCCGACGACGGCACAGGATCGGACGGGACGGGGGCCGCTCGGGGCTCTCCTGATCCTGTTGAGCCTGCTGCTGAGCTCGGGCGCCGCGGCCGCGGCCGGAGGCGACCTTCGCGGGCCGGTCGCCCGTCCCGGTGCCGTCCGCACCGGCCCGGGATCGGCCATCCTCGCGGCCGGAACCCGAAATCCCCTCGACGACGAGCTGGCCGGCGACGGACCGGCCGTCCCGCCGTCCGAAGCCGGACCCGTCACCCGCGGCCTCTGGGCGAGGCCGCTTGCCGACGTCCCCTCCGGCGACCGGCTCCCGCTCCCGCAAGCGGCCTTCGCCTCCTACCGGGCACGAGCGCCTCCAGCGTCCTGACCGAGCCGCACGGCGGCCCCGTCAGTATCGAAAACCTTTGCTGGAGTGCATCATGTCATCTTCAACCTATCGACTCACGCAGACCCACCGTCGCCTCGACGACGCCATCAGCCGGGAGATGAGCCGCAAGCTTCCGGACAGCCTCAAGCTGCTCCGCCTCAAGAAGCTGCGCCTGCTGGTCAAGGACCGGCTCGCGACCCTGATGCGGCGCTCGATCACCGTCTGACTCACGAAGGGCCGGCGTCCTCGCGGACGCCGGCCCTCATCGCCCGGGGACAAGCCGGTCGAAGGGGGTCAGTCCTCCTCGCCGTAGCGGCTGCGGTAGAAGATCGCGCCCGCCGCCGCAGCGACTCCGGCCGCGGCGGCGCCGAGGCCGATGTTGCGCCAGCTGAACAGGCTCTGCTCGCCGAGCGCGTTGCCGTCATATTCCTCCTCGAGGAGGGCGGCATTGGCGGCATTGGCCGAGAGCCGGACCTCGTTGCCCTCGATCGCCGCGACGAGGCCGCCGCTGATATAATGGTGATGGTGGCGGTGCGAGCCGCTGTCCGCCTTGGTGAGCTTGATCCGGTCGCCCTCGACCTTGTCGACGGTTCCGAGGCGGGCGCCGTCGGCGCCGAAAATCTCCATATGGGGCTGGATCTGGCTGAGATCGGCCATGTCGTTTCGTCTCCTGCTGGGGGTCAAGTTTCACCGGCTTCAACGAGGCGCGCGGCGATTGGATGCACGGCGACGGCGAAGGCCTCGGCTCCCGCGGTCGGACGATCCCTTGCCCGAAGACTGCTGATCCTCGGCGAGGCGGACCCGAAACGACCGGAGCACGTTGGAGCGGTCGAAGGAGATTGGGAATGCGTTTGATTTTCGCTTTGCCGCTGCTCGCGCTCGCGGGCTGCGACGTCGACAACGATTCGGCCAACGACCAGGTCCGGCTCGAATATAACCAGCAGAGGATCGAGGACGCCGCCGCCGAAGCCGCCGACACCGCGCGCGAGGTCGGCTCCAGCGTCGGCAACGTCGCGGCGAGCACCGGCCGGGCGATCGGCAACGAGGTCGGCGACATCGACGTCGACGTCGACGTCACCCGCAACCGGTCCGGGGACTCCGCCGGCAACCGGTCCGAAGCCAATTGATCCCTGGCACCGGTTGAAAAAGCGGCCGCTCTGGGCAAGATGGCGGCTTCACGAGGCAGGAGCCTATGCGCGGTCAGGTCTTGGGAGTCGACACGAGGACGGGCGACGGCATCGTCACCGGCGAGGACGGCCGGCGCTACACGTTCAAGCCGCTCGACTGGGCCGCCCGAGGCGAGCCGGCGATCGGCATGGAGGTCGATTTCGAGACCCATGAGAGCCGGGCGCTGAGCATCTTCCCGGTGCCCGGGACCTCGCCTCCGCCGGTGGCCGCCCAGTCCCGCCGAGAGCCCGACTCGCTCGACCGCAACCGCTTCGTCGCGGCCGTGCTCGCCTTCCTGACCGGTCCGCTCGGGATCCACCGTTTCTATCTCGGCCGGGTCGGCTCCGGGATCGCCATGCTGGTGCTCAGCTGCACCTTGATCGGCCTGCTCGTCACCGTCCCCTGGGCGCTGATCGACACGATCCGCTACCTGATCATGTCCGACCGCGAGTTCGCCGACGATTACGCCCGAAGGCCCGCCTGACCGGAGCTCAGCGCTTCCGGTTCGCGGTGAACCAGCCGATCCCGCCGCCGACCAGCGCTCCGAAGATCGGCCCGACGAACGGCACCGGGATCGCGATCACCGCCCCGACCGCGGCCGCGACCGCAGTCCGCTTCGCCACAGGATCCTCGAACATCGCATCACCTCCATCTGGGGAGGTGTATTAGTATAATAATACAGATAGGCTGTCCAGGCCTAGAGCGCTCGGCAGTCAGATTGGGCTATGTCCGTTCGGGCTGAGCTTGTCGAAGCCCTCTCCTTTTCTCTTATAGAACAACAAGAAAAGCCCTTCGACAGGCTCAGGGCGAACGGGCGAGAGTGATTTAACCTAATCCCTTAATGCTCTAGCCGATCCTCTGGCCCGTCTTCTCCCGGTCGGCGCGGGCGGGTCCTTGTTCGTCGCGGCCGGAGCGGGTTCGGTCGACCGGTCGTTTGCCGCCTGCCGCGTTCGTCCGACAGCGACGGCTGCGAACCGCCGGAGCCCAGAAGATGCCGAAGCGCCGATTCTTCGCCGCCGCCGCAACCATCCTTCTGGCGGCGGCCTGGGCCGGGGAGGCCGGAATCGCGGCGGCCGGCGGCGGTGGCGGCGAGCTGTCGGCGAGAGCGCCGGCGCATCCCGTCGAAGGCGTTGCCGGGACCGGCCTTCGACGCATCGGCCGGCAGGGCGCGCTGCTCTACGTCCCGAGCGGCTATCGTCCCGACCGGGCCGCGCCGCTCCTGGTCATGCTCCACGGCGCCGGCGGCGACGCCCGCCATTCGATCGGCCTCGCCCGGGCCGATGCCGAGCGGCTGGGCTTCCTGTTGCTCGCCCCCAAGTCGAAGGGCGCAAGCTGGGATATCGTATCCGGCCGGCGCTTCGGCGCGGACGTGAGCGCCCTCGATTCGGCGCTGAAGGAGGTGTTCGCCGACTACAGCGTCGATCCCGGGCGGGTCGCGGTCGGCGGCTTTTCGGACGGCGCCAGCTACGCTCTGTCGCTGGGCCTGATCAACGGCGAGCTGTTCAGCGACATCCTCGCCTTTTCCCCCGGCTTCATCGCGCCGGCGCGGCGGCGGGGCAGGCCCCGGATCCTCATCAGCCACGGGACGGCGGACCGCGTGCTTCCGATCCTCGAGACCAGCCGGCGGATCGTCCCCGAGCTGAAGCGGGTGGGCTATACGGTCGGCTTCGAGGAATTCGCCGGCGGCCACGAGGTGCCCGGGCGGATCGCCCGGCGGTTCTTTGAGGCGGTGGCTGCGCCCCGTCATTCCGGCGAAGGCGGGAATCCATGAACGCGGCGGTTCGAGGCTTCGCATGACCGTGTTCATGGATCCCGGATCAAGTCCGGGATGACTGGCCTCAGCCGATCTTCTGCCCCGTCTTCGCCCAGTCGGCGGCGAAACCCTCCAGCCCCTTGTCGGTGAGCGGGTGCTTGAACAGCTGGCGGATGACGGCGGGGGGCGCCGTCATGACGTCGGCGCCGATCATCGCCGACTGGAGGACGTGGATCGGGTGGCGGATGCTGGCGACGAGGATCTCGGTTCCGAAATCGTAATTGTCGTAGATGGTGCGGATCTCGGAGATGATCTGCATCCCGTCGAAGCCGGTGTCGTCGTGGCGGCCGACGAAGGGCGAGATGAAGCTGGCTCCGGCCTTGGCGGCGAGAAGCGCCTGGTTGGCGGTGAAGCACAGAGTGACGTTGACCATCGTCCCCTCCCCGGTCAGCGCCTTGCAGGTCTTGAGCCCGTCGACGGTGAGCGGCACCTTGACCGCTATGTTGGGCGCGATCTTCCGCAGCACGTCAGCCTCGCGCATCATCTCCTTATGGTCGGCGGCGACGACCTCGGCGGAGACCGGACCGGCGACGATCCCGCAAATCTCCCGGACCACTTCGAGGAAGTCGCGCCCGGCCTTGTGGATCAGCGACGGATTGGTGGTGACCCCGTCGAGAAGCCCGGTCTCGGCGAGATCGCGGATTTCGGCGGTGTCGGCGGTGTCGACGAAGAACTTCATGGCGGCCCCGTGGCTGGAGGATTCGCGGCGGCTTCTAGCGCGTCAAGGGTGGGCTTGGCGACCTGCCATCCGCGTGGGGTCCGCCGGTGGATCGCCGCCTCCGCAATCGGTCCGAAACGGCCCGAACTCCGGTTGACCCGGCGCAGCGAGGGGGCGGAGGATTTCGTTCTTTGAACGAAGGAAGCCTCGCATGCGCATTCGCCCGCTGATCGCCGCCGCCGCATTGATGGCCATAGCCGGTTGCCGCACCTCGGAGGTTGACGTGCTGTCGAACGCTCAGATCTGCAACGGTTTGGCCATGTACGCGAACGGCATCTTGAGCGGCAGCTGCCTGCAACCTAACAGAGTCGGCAGTCCGGGCGCGAATAGTTGGGTCTGCGAGCTTCAGCTCCCGGTCGCGCCCGCGAACGTGGACGTCCACACGACATTCTACCCGACCACTCCGCTCCATCTCACCGTCAACACACCCGCTTGCACGGGGAACACTAACCTGACTGGGACCTGGCCCAACCTCGCCCTTGCCAGCCCCGCGTTGATCTGCGGAATCAGCCCGGCCACTTTCCTCACCCCGCTAAGGGCCATACCGAACACACACACTGCGCGGGCAGGTTTCCTCGCAGCTCAAAACCAAGGTATCCTCGACGCGCAACACACGACGGCCTGGATGAACCTTGCCAGGAACAACAGTTGCCCCTGAAAGCCGAGGGTCGCCCCAGAGCGGGCTGAACGGTCCGATCAGCGGCGCGTCGCCTATCCCGCCGGTGCGGGCGGAGCCGACGAGGAGTTTCGTTTGGCCAAGGTACCTGGATCGGGACTTCGTTCGGGCTGAGCCGGTCGAAGCCCTCCCCTTCGGTCAAGACGACGGCTAAGGAAAGGGCTTCGACAACCCCGGGATCCAGTCCGGGGCCGAACGGAAGAGGTTGGATCAGGTCGGATCAACTCAGCGGGGCGGACTTGGCTAGCAGGGAGCGACCTCGGGACCTGAACCGGGCGATCTGGGCGATCGCTTTGCCCTCGATGCTGACCAACGTCGCCACCGCCCTGTTCGGATTGGCGGACCTTTGGGTGATCGGACAGCTCGGGGAGGCCGAGCCGCAGGCGGGGGTCGAGCTCGGCGCCAAGTTCATGATGGGGCTGCTCATCGTCTTCAACTTCCTGAGGACCGGGACGATCGCCCTCACCGCCCAGGCGGCGGGACGGGGCGACGAGGAGGCGCAGGCGGCGACCCTGGCCCGGGCGCTGGGCCTGGCGCTGGCGATCGGGCTGGTCCTGCTGGCGCTGAAGCCCTGGGTCGTGCCGTGGGGGATGGAGCTGCTCCACGCCCGCGGCGGGGTTGCGATCGAGGCCGGCGTCTATGTCGGGATACGCTATTGGGGCGGGCTGCTCTGGCTCGCCAACGTCGCGCTGACGGGCTGGCTGATCGGGCGGCGGCGGGTCAAGACGGTGCTGTGGACCGAGATCGGATCGAACCTCGTCCACATCGCCCTCGACCTCCTGTTCGTGCTCGGCTTCGGCTGGGGCGTGGCGGGGGTGGCCGCGGCGACCTTGCTGTCCGAAGCCGGCAAGACCCTGGCCCTGCTGGCGGTCACGGCGGGCCAGGGGCCGGCGCGGTCGGCGCTTGCGGCGGCGGCGCGGCGGGCGACCTGGAACGCGGCGCAGATGGGCGCTCTGCTCCGCCTCAACCGCGACCTCTTCCTTCGCACCCTGCTTCTGACCGCCGCAATCCTTCTCCTCACCCGCCAGGGGGCCCAGCAGGGGCCGCTGGTGCTCGCGGCGAACGGGATCCTCTACCAGCTGTTCATCCTCTCGGCCCTGATACTGGACGGATTCGAGAGCGCCGCGCAGGTGCTGTGCGGGGAGGCGGTCGGGGCCCGGGACCGCCGCCGCTTCGACGCGCTGGTGAGGGCGCTGCTGCTGTGGGGGCTGGCCGGGGGAGCCTTGTTCAGCCTCGTCTACGCTGTCGCCGGAGCCGGCTTCGCCGCCACCTTCAGCACCGATCCGGCGGTCGTCGCGACCACCCTCCTCTACGTCCCCTGGGCGGTGCTGCTGCCGCTGCTCGGGGTCAGCTCCTACGTGTTCGACGGAATCTATATCGGGGCGACCTGGACCCGGGCGCTGCTGATCACGATGGCCGCGGCCTGCGCGGTCTACGCGGCGCTGCTGTTCGCCGCCGCCGGGATGGGCAATCACGGCCTGTGGCTGGCGTTCAGCCTGTTCCTGGTGGCGAGGGCGGCGGCGCAGGCGGCGATGCTTCCGAAGCTGCGCCGCGCGGCCTTCGCGGACGCTGCTTCGGAGAGACCGACTTGATCACCAGCCGCTGTTCGGCGGCGGTGTCGAAGGGCGGTTCGGAGCGCGCGACGGCCTCGGCGATCAGCGCCTCGACTCGGGCATCGTCGAGGGCGTTGCGGTCGTGGAGCCGGACATGGCGGACCCGGCTGCCGGCGCCGCGCAGGATCCCGTGCGGATCGGGCAGGCCGACACCGTCGAGGAAGTGGAGGGTCACCCAGCGCGGGAAGACGGCGAGCGAAACGACGGCGTGCGACGGTTTCTCGGTCGGGCCGAAGCCGATCGCGAGGCTATTGTAATTGTCGTAGACGATGATCGCCGCTCCGGGGAGACGATCCCGCATCCGCGCGATCAAGTGGCGGGCGAGCGCCTCCACCTCCGGCGTGAACCTGGCCAGGAAGTCGTCGAGCCGGCTTTGGGCGTCGTCCATAAGGCCCCCCGGCCCTTTTTATAGCCTAGAGTCGCCGCATTCCGAAGACCCCGGCCAGCACCGGGTCGCCGGCCGACTGCGGATCGGCCCGGATCGCGGCCTCCTCGCGGCCGATCGCGCGATAGAGGGCGGCGGCGGTCTTGCGGGTGACGTCGGCCTGGAGGCCTGCGAAGTTGATCCCGGTCGCGACCGAAAGGATGCGCTGGACGGCGCCGTTCTCGGCGATCCGAAGGGCGTCGCCCACCCCGGGGAAGAGGGCGTCGAAGATGCGCTCGCCCATCGCCGAAGCGAGATAGTCGGTGGCTGCGGTGGGGCCGCCGCGGACGATCCCGAGGGCGTCGGCGATGCTCATGTCGCGGATCGAATCGTAGACGATCGGAGCGGCCCGCTCCGCCCCTTCGCGGGCCGCCGAGTTGACGACGCGGAGCAGCCGGTCCTGGACCGCGCGCGTGCCGAGCGCGACGGCGAGCGCCGCCGTCACCCCCCGCCCGCCGAGCTGGGGCGGAGGCTCGATCCGGGCGAGGTCGTCGCGGAAGAAGCCCTCGTCGACGAGCAGCCGGGCGAAGGCGCGCTGCGACGACAAAGTGAGCAGCCGGCGGATGGCGCCCTCGAGGTCGACGAAGTCGCCGATCCGGGTGGCGCAGCCGGGCAGAGCGAGCAGCGGGAGCAGCAGGCCGGCGGTGATCAGTCGGCGTCGGGGGATGGCAGGGTGCATGTCTTCCTCGGGAGATCGGGACGCTGGGGTAACGAAGCTCGGCGGAGCGCGTTGCATGGCCGCGCTCTAGCCAAGATCGGCTTTTCTGATATTTTCGTTTCGGGAACGATATCAGGGGGGAGAGCGACCAATGGCAGAGACGATCGGCTCGGAGATGACCAAGGGGGACAATCCGGCTCCGGTAACCTTGTTCCGCGGCTACGACACCGTGGCTCGCGGGATGCTTACGGGATGCGCGGTCAAAGGAGGGTTCGAGAATACCGGCGAGGGCGGCACGATTCGGGTCGAGGTCTGCGAGAGCCTGTCGCAGCTGGCCGAGGCGCTCGAGATCGACGCTTCGCTGTCGGTCAGCTACCTCAAGGCCGCCAAGGTCACGGCGAAGATGGAATTCGCCAAGAAGCTCGACGTCACCGCCCGAAGCGTCTCCATCGTCGTCTACGCCAGCCGGAGGACCGGCACCTGGACGGCCAAGGGAGTCGAGCTCGAGAAAGGCGTCGCGGCGCCGACGGACGACGATTCGGCGGCCGACTTCGCCCAGTCCTACGGCGACAGCTTCATCAGCTCGGTGACGCTGGGCTCCGAATATTTCGCCGTCTATATCTTCCGCACCGAGACACGCGAGGAGCAGCAGGAGCTGGCGACGTCGCTGAGAGGCAAGATCGGCGGCGGCTCGACGGTCAAGGCGGGTGCGCAGGTCAAATTGTCGAACTTCCTCAAGGAGACCAAGACCAACTGGACCCTCAGGCAGGAGATAAACGGGGCCAACGCCGCCTTCCCCGACGAGACCCAGCTGATCGAGTTCGCGCGCAACTTCTCCAAGCTGACTCCGGGCGCTCCGGTGACCACCGGCATCAAGGTATCGGGCTATGAAAGCGTGCAGAAGTTCGGGCGGAAGTTCGCCCCGGTCGTCAGGAACCGGCGCTATTTCCTCAACAGCGACGACGGTCTCCTCGGCAGCCTCGCCCGGCTGACGGCGGTGCGCAACCAGGTCAGCTGGCTCAGGCGCATCTACGACCGCTACAATTATCAGGGGGATCCGGCGCTGCTGACCTTCGAGACGAAGCTGGTGGCCGACATCAGGGCGATCAACCGGCAGATCGAGGCCTGGGAGGATGACGCCGCCGGCAAGTTCGTCGCCCCGGCGCTGCCGTCGCTCGAGGCGGGCGAGCCGGTCCTCCAGTTCGAGGAGGGGTCGAAATCCTGGGGCGGCACGGCTCCGGGGCCCTGGATCGTCGATTCGATCGGCGAGATGATCCGCAACCGCACCCGCATACAGTCGATCCAGATCGGATCGGGGAAATTCGACGACAGGGATCTGCTCACCCGCTTCGACATCCAATATGCGTCCGACAAGCGCAACTGGCCGGAGAAGCACGGCAACGAAAATCCCGCCTTCTGGGGCCAGAAGCTCACCGTGGAGGAGGGCAAATTCCTGGTGCGCCTCGAAATCCGCTGGGGGAGATATGTCGACTGGATCCGGGTCCACCTGAGCAACGGCCGGTCGACCGAGGCCGGCGGCGGCGGCGGCGGCTACGAGGACTGGAAGGTGCCCGACGGCTGGTTCGTCGTCGGCTTCACCGGCCGGTCGGGCCTGGTGATCGACCAGCTGGAGGTGCTCTACGCGAAGCTCAACCCGGCGAGGATGGTGAGGCCGAACTAGGAGCGACCCGAAGAAGGCCCCTGCCGAGTCAGTCGGACTCTCGTTTCTGGGAAATGACGGTCAAGTCATTCTGGGCGCTTGCTTAATAACATAGGTATGGCAGCAAAATATTATGGTAAGTTAAGACCGGGGATA
>DASQJV010000236.1:0-3209 GCA_035630855.1 Allosphingosinicella sp.
TCGCCCATGGCCTTGCGCATTTCGGGCGTGACGAACGGCGAGGGCGCTTCCTCGACAACCTTCTGGTGGCGGCGCTGGATCGAGCATTCGCGCTCGCCGAGGTAGAGGATGTTGCCGTGCTGGTCGCCGAGCACCTGAATCTCGATGTGCCGCGGCTGCTCGATGAACTTCTCGATGAAGACGCGATCGTCGCCGAAGCTGTTGAGGCCCTCGCGCTTGGTGGCCTCGAAACCCTCGCGAACGTCCTTCTCGGACCAGGCGAGGCGCATCCCCTTGCCGCCGCCTCCGGCCGAGGCCTTCATCATAACCGGATAGCCGATCTCGCCGGCGATCCTCACCGCATGCTCGGTATCCTCGATCTCGCCGACGAAGCCGGGGACGACGCTGACCCCCGCCTCGCGCGCCAGCTTCTTCGACTCGATCTTGTCGCCCATCGCCGCGATCGCCCCCGGCGGCGGCCCGATGAAGGCGATCCCCGCCTCCTCGAGCGCCCGGGCGAAGCTCTCGCGCTCCGACAGGAAGCCGTAGCCGGGGTGGACGGCCTCGGCGCCGGTCTCCCTGCACGCCGTGATGATCAGCTCGGCGTTGAGATAGGATTCGCTGGCCGGCGGCGGGCCGAGCCGCACGGCCTCGTCGGCAAGCCTGACATGCGGCGCCCGGGCGTCGGCGTCCGAATAGACCGCCACGGTGGCGATCCCCATCTTCCGGGCGGTCCGGATGACCCGGCAGGCGATCTCGCCGCGATTGGCGATCAGGATCTTGGAGAACATTCGCTTACCTCGTCATGCCGGACTTGATCCGGCATCCACCTTGACCTTGCGGGCCGGTCGTAAAGAACGTGGACCCCGGATCAAGTCCGGGCTGACGAATTGCGCTCACTCTGCCGCCTTTTCCAGGGCCAGCGTAACGATCATCGCTCGGGCCGGTCCACCGTCGGCGGAGCCAGCCCGGCACGCGCTTCCACGGCCGCGGTCCATAATTGGAACGACCAGGATATCTGGCCCGGCGCGAGGTTCGGACGGTGGACGCGGCACAGGCGGTTCACCATTTCGGGCGAAGACTGCCAGCGCCAGCACGTCTCTCCGGGGAAATCGAAATGGGGCGGCGCCTTGCCCAGCATCCGGACCAATGCCGCTTCCAGAGCGGCCGAAATCGTCTCCTCCTCCGGAATGGGCCTGAAGATCACCTCGATATTGCATTGTCCGGGCGCGAACGACTTGGCCGTTTGCAGCAGCGGCCCGAAATTGATGACCGCCTGCGGTCCTACCCTCACGTCGGTCGGCGGCGTTCCGCTTCCCACTCGCTTCGCGTACCGCCATGGCGAAGCCGCGATGGCGGCCTCGAACCGCGCGGGATCGAAACCTGTCGCCAGGCACGTCCGTTCGAACTCGCCGACCGCCTCGTTCAGCTTCGCTGGAAGGATGCTCCCGGTCCGATAGCTCGATGGATCCATTCGGGGCTGGGCCAGAGCCTGGCCGGCGAGGCCGGCGGCAAGCAGCGCGGCCGAGAGAATTTTCATTCCGCCGCCTCCTCGAGCGGCGGCATGTTGTGGCCGAGCAGCCTCAGCACCTCGCCGGCCGCGTCGACCAGGTTGGTGCCGGGGCCGAAGATCGCCTGCACCCCGGCGTCGCGCAGCATGTCGTAATCCTGGGCCGGGATGACCCCGCCGACGACGACCTTGATGTCCGGGCGGCCCAGCTCGCGCAAATGGCCGATCAGCTCAGGCACCAGGGTCTTGTGCCCGGCGGCGAGGCTCGACGCGCCGACCACGTCGACGTCCTTGTCCACCGCCAGCCGGGCGCTCTCCTCGGGCGTCTGGAAGAGCGGCCCCGGAACCACCTCGAAGCCGAGATCGGCGAAGGCGGAGGCGACGAGGTTGGCGCCGCGGTCGTGGCCGTCCTGGCCCATCTTGGCGACCAGCATCCTCGGCCTGCGGCCGAGCCGGCGCCCGATCGCCTCGACGCCCTCCCCCGCCCGGAGCCAGCGCGAGTCGCCCTCGTAGGCGCCACCGTAAATGCCCTTCACCGGCTCGGGCGTCGTTCCATAGCGGCCGAAGACGTCCTCGAGCGCTCGGCTGATCTCGCCCAGGGTCGCGCGGGCCCGCGCCGCCTCGACGGCCAGGGCCAGGAGGTTCGTTTCCCCACCCCGTTCGGGCTGAGCTTGTCGAAGCCCCTCCCTTTCCTCCGCTGCGGAAGCGAAGGAAGGCCCTTCGACAGGCTCAGGGCGAACGGAGTTTCTCGCGCCTTCGCGAAGCGCGTCGAGCGCTGCCCGGCACTTCGCCTCGTCCCGCTCGGAGCGGACCTTGGCGAGCCGCGCCACCTGGCCGGAGCGGACCTTGTCGTTGTCGATCTGGAGGATGTCGAGATGGGCCTCGTCCTCCAGCCGGTAGCGATTGACCCCGACGATGACGTCCTCGCCGCGGTCCGCCCGGGCGGCGCGCGCGGCCGCGGCCTCCTCGATCCGGCGCTTGGGCAGGCCCTCCGCCACCGCCGCCGTCATCCCGCCCATCGCCTCGACCTCCTCGATCAGCGCCCAGGCCTTGTCCGCAAGCTCCTTCGTCAGGCTCTCGATGAAGTAGGATCCGCCGAGCGGGTCGGCGACATGGGTGATGCCGCTCTCCTCGGCGAGGATCAGCTGGGTGTTGCGGGCGATCCGCGCCGAGAAATCGGTGGGCAGGGCGATCGCCTCGTCGAAGCTGTTGGTGTGGAGCGACTGGGTGCCGCCGAGCACCGCCGCCATCGCCTCGACCGTCGTCCGGACGATGTTGTTGTAGGGATCCTGCTCGGTCAGCAACACGCCCGAGGTCTGGCAATGGGTTCGGAGCATCAGCGACTTGGGGTTCTTCGCCCCGAACCCGTCCATGATCCGATACCAGAGCGTGCGCGCCGCCCTCAGCTTGGCGATCTCCATGAAGAAGTTCATGCCGATCCCGAAGAAGAAGCTGAGCCTCGGCGCGAAGGCGTCGACGTCGAGGCCCTTCGCCCGGGCGACCCGGACATATTCCATGCCGTCGGCGAGCGTGTAGGCGAGCTCCTGGACCGCGGTCGCCCCGGCCTCGAGCATGTGATAGCCGCTGATCGAGATCGAGTTGAACCGCGGCATGTTGCGCGACGTGTAGGCGATGATGTCGGCGACGATCCGCATCGAGGGCGCGGGCGGATAGATATAGGTGTTTCGGACCGCGAACTCCTTGAGGATGTCGTTCTGGA
>DASQJV010000237.1:0-2940 GCA_035630855.1 Allosphingosinicella sp.
CCCCCTCCCCGTTCCGGGGAGGAGCTGGTGACCGAATCCGCCTTCATCGAACCGCTTCGCGCATTTGCGTGACATGAATCACACAAAAACGTAGAAGCGTGGCGATCGACTTGCGTTTAGCGAGGTTGGATGGTCGCTCGAAAGGCGGACTCGCTTCTCTCTGAACCCACGCCCGCGGCTGGGCCTCCGGTGAAGGGCCGCGATCTGCTCGACACCGCCCGCGGGCTGCAGGCAAGCGACGACCCGCTCGCCGAGCGTCTGCGCCTGCGCAGGGAAATCCTGGCGCTCCGCCGTTACGGCCACCGCTCGCGGTCGATTTCCAGGCTTAGCGATGGTCTCGCCAAGTTCGGCGGCGGATCCCTGCTCACCGCGACTCTGCTTCTCCTCCTTCAGGGAACCCTGACGGCGGGCGTGGTGGGAATTTTCGGCCTCACGTTGCTATTGTTCCTGGCGGGAACTATCTTTTCGACGATTTTCGAGAGCAACGCGGCCGACTGGGAGCTGGAAGCGGATGCTCTCGAAGCGGTGCTCGCCGAGAGACGAAGCGGTAGGAAAAGCCCATGGTTGATACCATTTTCTTCATCGCGCTCGCCTTCACTTTGGTGTGCATCGGCCTCATGAGTGGTCTCTACATCCATTTGAAGCGCTCGGAGCGCGCCTGGCGGCTCAAGCTGAAGAGCGAGGGACGAGAGTAGCATCTCAGCCGAAGCAGACCTGATTGCCGCCCTGAGGCCGTTTGCCACCGACCCGGCCGCCCGCTCTCTCGCCGACGACGCCGCGGTCCTGGATTTCGGCGGCCGTACCCTGATCCTCACCCACGACATGCTGGTCGAGGGCGTCCACTACCGCCCCGGCGACCCGCCCGGCGACGTCGCCTGGAAGCTCCTCGCCGTGAACCTCTCCGACCTCGCCGCCAAGGGCGCCCGGCCGCTCGGCGTGCTGCTCGGCTACAGCCTCGGCGAGGAGGAATGGGACAAGGCCTTCGTCGCCGGCCTCGGCACGGCGCTGGGCGCGTTCGGAATCCCCTTGCTCGGCGGCGACACGGTGCGCGGGGCCGGGGCCCGGACGCTGGCTCTGTCCGCGATCGGCGAGGCGGCCGGGCCGGTTCCGTCGCGCGCCGGCGGCAGGGCCGGCGACCATCTCTGGGTCAGCGGCACGATCGGCGATTCGGGCGCCGGGCTGCGCGGCCTCGGCGAGGCGCTGGTCGAGCGCTACCGCAACCCGCGGCCCCGGCTCGAGGCCGGGCAGCGGCTGGCGCCCTTGGTCAGCGCGATGATGGACGTCTCGGACGGGCTTCTGATCGACTGCTCGCGCCTCGCGGCGGCGAGCGGCCTGGCGGCGGAGATCGACCTCGCGTCGGTGCCGCTGTCGGAGGCCTATCTCGACGCTCTCGGCGACGGACGGCAAGCGCGGCTGGAGGCCGCGACCGCGGGCGACGATTACGAGCTGCTGTTCGCCGCCTCGCCCGGGCGGTCGGCCGAAATCCTCGCCCTGCAGGAGGAGCTCGGCCTCCCGCTGAGCCGCATCGGCGCTCTGGCCGAGGGCGCCGGACTCGGCCTGACCGACGGCGACGAGGAGCTGCCGCTGCCGGTGCGGCTCGGCTGGGAACATCGCTGAGTCCGCCCTTGAAAATGGTGTTTGTTCTAACTATGTTCTTATAGTTGGAGTCGAGACGCCATGCCCTTTCCCTCGAATGCCTGGATCCCCTTGGCGAGCAGCGGCCTGCCTACTGAAAACAAAGGATTCTTCGGCCCGACATGCGGGTCTTTTGTGTCTTTTCGAATCGGTGACGACGGGCCGCGCGGCAAAAAAGCGCGATGCCCTGTGCAACTTGTCCAACTCGTCCGTTCCGGGCGAATCGGCAGACGGTTGAATCCCGCGCCCAAGCCCCCTAAAGGGCGCGGCACATCCGGGCGCGTCCGCGCCGGGGCCATCGCCCTGCCCGGCTTTCGAATTCAAGGGGAAGGACTCTTTTCATGACCGTCGTGCTCATTGCCATAGCCTGCGGAGTGGCCGCGGTGCTCTACGGCATCCTCACCAGCATGCAGGTGCTCAAATCCTCGGCCGGCAATGAGCGCATGGTCGCGGTCGCCTCCGCCATCCAGGAGGGCGCCAACGCCTATCTCCGCCGCCAGTACACCACGATCGCCGTCGTCGGAATCGTCGTCGCAGCCCTGGTCTTCTTCTTCCTCGGGCCGATCGAGGCCGTCGGCTTCGTGATCGGCGCCCTGCTCTCGGGCGCCGCCGGCTTCATCGGAATGAACATCTCGGTGAGGGCCAACGTCCGCACCGCCGAGGCCGCCCGAACCAGCCTCCAGCGCGGCCTCACCGTCGCCTTCCGGGCGGGCGCGATCACCGGAATGCTGGTCGCCGGCCTGGCGCTCCTCGCCATCTCCGTCTTCTTCTACTTCCTCGTCGACGTCCGCGGCCTCGCCCCGAACGACCGCGAGGTCGTCGACGCCCTCGTCGCCCTGGCCTTCGGAGCCTCGCTGATCTCGATCTTCGCCCGTCTCGGCGGCGGCATCTTCACCAAGGCCGCCGACGTCGGCGCCGACCTCGTCGGCAAGGTCGAGGCCGGAATCCCCGAGGACGATCCCCGCAACCCGGCCGTCATCGCCGACAATGTCGGCGACAATGTCGGCGACTGCGCCGGAATGGCCGCCGACCTGTTCGAGACCTATGTCGTTACTTTGGGCGTCACCATGGTCTCGATCGCCCTGACCATCACCAGTGTCGCCCCCGATCTGCTGCTCAAGCTGATGGGCCTCCCGCTGATCGTCGGCGGAGTCTGCATCGTCACCTCGATCATCGGCACCTATATGGTCCGGCTCGGCAAGGGCCAGTCGATCATGGGCGCCCTCTACAAGGGCTTCTGGACGACCGCCGCTTTGTCGATCCCCGCCATCTTCTACGTCATGTGGCAGACTCTCGGCGGAGACA
>DASQJV010000238.1:0-4912 GCA_035630855.1 Allosphingosinicella sp.
ACCCGCCTCATGACGCCGGACGATGCGATCGCCGCGGGCGCGATGGCGCTGTTCGGCGAGAAATATGGCGACGAGGTCCGCGTCCTCTCGATGGGCCGGGGCGACGAGTCCAGCTATTCGGTCGAGCTGTGCGGCGGCACCCACGTCAACGCGCTCGGCGACATCCAGCTGTTCGTGATTACCCATGAGGGCGGAGTTTCAGCCGGAGTACGGCGCATCGAAGCCTTAACAGGTGAGGCCGCACGCCTCTGGTTGATGAGTAAATATAAGACTTTGGTCGGGGTTGAAGAGGTGATCGGCCCGACTCCCGATCCCGTAGCGCGGGCGAAGCAACTCCGCGGCGAGATCAAGCGTCTCGAGCGTGAACTCGCCGATACCAAGAAAATGTTGGCCATCGGCACCGGCCCGATGCAGCCGAACGTGATGGTAGAGCTCGTCGGGGGACATCGTTTCTACGGACAGGTTATCGAGGGGCTCGATCCCAAAGGCCTGCGAGGCCTCGTAGACGAAGGCAAGGCGCGGGTCGGCTCGGGTGTCGTCGCTCTGGTAGCGGTGAACGACGGCCGGGCCACGGTAGCCGTGGGCGTCACCGACGACCTCACCGCCCGCCGAAACGCGGTCGACCTGGTCCGCAAGGCGGTCGAGGCGGTCGGCGGCCAGGGCGGCGGAGGCCGCCCCGACATGGCCCAGGGCGGCGGGCCGGACGGAGCGAAGGCGGCCGAGGCGCTCGAAGCCGTGAAGGCCGCATTGACGGAGGAGACGGTCACGGCCTGAACCCCTCTCCCTCCAGGGGAGAGGGAAAGGCCGCGAAGCGGCCGAGGGTGAGGGGCTGTCCTGTGCCCTCACCCTGCCTCGCTTCGCTCCGCTGTCCCTCTCCCCTTCAGGGAGAGGGGTTAGGCGGCTCCCGTCTCGACGCTCGCCGGCTCGAGCCCGAACACGCTCCGCCCGCCATAGCTGTGGGACAGCCGCCGCTCCTCCGCCATCACCGCTTCGAACGACGGCCCGCCGACATGCGCCTCGAGCCGCCGGGCCTGCTCGTCGAGACGGCGGATCGCGCCGAGCTTCTCGTCCTGTCCCAGCTTGGCCTGCTCGACCGCCGTCTTCAGCACGGAGATCGTCTTGTCATAGACCTTGATCGGCACCGGGAAGGGATGGCGGTCCTTGCCGCCGTGGGCGAGGGAGAAGCGGGCCGGGTCGGCGAAGCGCGAGGGGGCGCCGTGGATCACCTCGGCGACCATCGCCAACGAGCGCACCGTCCGGGCGCCGACTCCGGGGACGAGCAGCAGGTCCGCGAAATCCTTCGGCCCGGCCTCGGCCGCCGAGGCGAGGGTGCCGTGGAGCCGGCGAAGGATGACGTCATCGGCACGGACGTCGTGATGGTCCGGGAGCGAGAGGTGGGGGAGCAGCGGTTCCGGCGAGGGCAAAGCGGCGCCGCGCTCGACCTTCGCGGCCTCTCGCGCAAGCCGGTCCGGGCCGAGCTCGGCCAGAAGCTCGAGCTGGGCGTTGCGGGACGCCTCAGCTCGCCGGTCGGCGAGGTTGAGCACGTCTCCCTGGCGGCGGCCCTCGATCGCGGCGTGGGGGGAATCGACGAAGCTTTTCAGCCCTTCCGAGAGCCAGTGGTAGCGCCGCGCCGTCCGCCGCTCGCCGTTCATGCCCTGCTGGACCACCACCCATTTGCCCTCGTCGGTGACGAAGAAGCCGTGGAGGTAGAGGTCGAACCCGTCCTGCAGCGCGGCGCTGTCCACCTTGGCGACGAGCCGGCTCGCCCGGGCCAGCTCGCCCCCGTCGAAGCCCGCCTGCTCGCCCGCCGCCGCGAGTTCCGCCGGAGTCGCGCGCGAATGGCGCCCGCGACCGCCGCAGACCCTTATCCCGAGCTCGCCGGCGCGCGGGTTGAGCCCGCGCTTCAGGGCTCCGATCACGCTGGTGGTGATCCCCGACGAATGCCAGTCCATCCCCATCACCGCCCCGAACGACTGGAACCAGAAGGGGTGGGCGAGCCGGGCGAGGAAGGCGTCGCGGCCCTCGTGGTGGACGATCGCCTCGGCCATCACCGTCCCGAGCCGGGTCATCCGCTCGCCCAGCCAGGCGGGGACCCGGCCGCCGTGGAGCGGGAGGTCAGCGGAGCCGGAACGTTTGGCCATGAGGGACTCTCCAGGGAACGTAGGAGGAACGGTAGCAGCGTCCAGGCCGGTTTTAAAGTGCTCCCCGGCGAAGGCCGGGGTCCAGCGGCACGGGGGGGAGGGGCTGGATCCCGGCCTTCGCCGGGAAGCAAGAAACTGCGGGTCCCTTACCGCGCCTTCAGCGCGTCCCTGAGCCGGCGCCGCTCCAGCTTCGGCTCCTGGTCCATCTCGCCGAGCTCCATGATCTCCTTCCTCAGCTCGGCGCGCTTCTCGTGGATCGAGGCGATCACCGGGCCCATCGCCATGCCGAGGTCGACCAGCACCGCCTCCGAGAGTTGCAGCGAGGATTCGAGGGTCTCGGGAACGGCGTCGGTCGCTCCGGCGCGGTAGAGCTCGGCGGCGTGGCCCGGGTCGCGGGCTCGGGCGACGATGGTGAGGTCGGGGCACCAGGCCCGGACCTTCCTCGTCACCCTCACGCTCAGCACCGGATCGTCCATGGTGAGGACGAGGGCGGTGGCGTGGCCGAGGTTCAGCCGGTCCAGCAGCTCGGAGCGGGCGACGTCGCCGTAGCGGATCGGGATGCCCTCCTTGCGGCAGGCGGCGACCGTGTCGATGCTCGAATCGACCGCGAGGTAGCGCCGGCCGTGGGTCGTCAGCATCTCGGCGACCAGCCGGCCGACCCGGCCGAAGCCGATAATCACGACCCGGCTCTTGTCGCCGTCGTCGACCGCCGTCTCGTCCTCGGCATGGAGGTCGACCCGCCGCGCCGCGACCTGGCCGAGCTTGGCGAGCAAAGGGGTCAAAGTGAGGCCGATGGCGGTGACGATCTGCCACAAGGCGGCGGTCTCGGCGCTGATCAGCTGCGCCGCCGCCGCCGTTGCGAGCACGATCAGGGTGGTTTCCGAGGGCGAGGCCATGATCAGCCCCGCTTCGGCCGCCACCGCCCGGCGGGCGCCGTTGAGCCTCAGCAGCACGCCGGTCACCACCGCCTTGACCAGGACGACGCCGACCACCGCCCCGACGATCGCCTGCCAATTGGCGGCGACCAGCCTCAGGTCGACGCTCATCCCGACGGTGATCAGGAAGATGCCGAGCGCGAGCCCGCGGAACGGCGCGGTGATCACCTCGACCTCGTTGCGATAGTCGGTCTCGGCGATCAGGATCCCGGCGAGCAGTGCGCCCATCAGCGGCGACAGGCCGGCGGCGGTGGTGGCGAGGCTGGCGACGATCACCACCAGCAGGCTCGCGGCGAGGAACAGCTCGGGGCTCTTGGTCCGCGCCGCCTGGGCGAACAGGCGCGGAAGCAGCATCCGGCCGAGGACGAGCATCGCGGCGACGACGGCGGCGCCGATCAGGAGCGTGCTGACCAGCCCGTCGAAGCCGCCCGCCGCTCCGAACGGCGCCATCGCTCCCAGGAGGAAGATGATCGGGACGATCGCCAGATCCTCGAACAGCAGCATGGCCAGGGCCGATCGGCCGACCGGGCTGGTCGTTCCGACCAGGGGCAGGACGAGGGCGGTCGAGGACAAAGCGAGGGCGAGGCCGAGGGAGACCGAGGCGCTCGGGGTCTGGCCGAACATGTGCACGGCGAGGCCGAGGAGAAGTGCGGAGGCGAGGAGCTCGGCCGCTCCGACCCCGAAGACCAGCCGCCGCATCGTCCACAGCCGGCGGAAGGAGAGCTCGAGGCCGATGGCGAAGAGCAGGAGGACGATTCCGAACTCGGCGAACGGCTTGACCGACTCGGGATTGGAGATGGTGATGTAGTTGAGCCACGGCATTCTTCCCGCCATTCCACCCAGCCCCGCGGGGCCGACGAGGAGGCCGACGAGGATGAAGCCGATGACCGGGCTGATCCGGAAGCGGGCGAAAGCGGGGATGACCACGCCGGCGGCGCCGAGGATGACGAGGGCGTCGCTGAAGCCGGAAGTCTGGAAATCGGAGTGCATCTTGCCTTTATGCAGGATCGCGAGCCATTGTCAGCCATGGCGGTGGAGCAAAACGAGCTTGTCGTCGTCGGCGGCGGTCCCGCCGGGATGGTCGCGGGGCTTCTGTTCGCCCGCGCCGGAGTGAAGGTGACCGTGCTCGAGAAGCATGAGGACTTCCTCCGCGACTTCCGCGGCGACACCGTTCACCCCTCGACCCTGAGGATCTTCTCGGAGCTCGGCCTCCTCGACCGGCTGCTCGAGCGGCCGCACGACAAGGTGCGCGACATCCAGGGGCTGATCGGCGGCCGAAGGCTGGCCATCGCCGACTTCAGCCATTTCGACCCTCGCTGGAACTTCATCGCGATGATGCCGCAATGGGATTTCCTGGATTTCGTCGCCGACGAAGCGGGTCGCTATCCGCATTTCACACTGATCCGGAACGCCGAGGCGACCGATCTGGTGGAGGAATCGGGGCGAGTCGCCGGAGTGCGCTACCGCGCCGGAGGGGAGGAGCGGACGATCGCCGCCCGGCTCACCATCGCCGCCGACGGCCGGAGCTCGCGGATGCGGGAGTCGGCCGGGCTTCCGGTCCGCGACCCCGGGGCGCCGATGGACGTCTTCTGGTTCCGGGTGCCGCGCGAGCGCTCGCCGGACAACGAGACCACCGGGGTGTTCGCCTCGGGGCGGATCATGGCGATGATCGACCGCGGCGATTATTGGCAATGCGCCTATGTCTTCCCCAAGGGCATGGCCGACGAGGTGCGGGCGCGCGGGATCGAGGCGTTCCGCGCCGAGGTGGCCGGCCTGGCGCCGACGCTGAGCGAGCGGATCGGCGCTGTCGCTTCGTGGGACGACGTCAAATTGCTT
>DASQJV010000239.1:0-2216 GCA_035630855.1 Allosphingosinicella sp.
CAGCGTGGCAACCGGCTGCAGACGCGAGCGATGAGGCTCGAATGGAAGTCCTGGCTCGAGCGGGCGGGCGCGGAAGTTCGGCTAACCGCTCCCGGCTTTTCAGCCGCCGACTGAGCGTTGCTCCGTCTGGACAGAGCCTCTCGCGCGCGACGACCGTCCACTCGGTAGTTCGCCAGCGGTCAGCGCCCGTAACCACGCTTCGAATGGATTTGCCCGAGAAATCTCGCGGAAGAATTACTCCCCCGGCGCCCGCGCCTTGATCGCCAGCGCGTGGATATGGTCCCTGAGCAGGTTGGCCAGCGCGGAGTTCACCTCGCGCTGCCGCTCCACCCGGCTCATCCCGGCGAATCGCTCGGCGACCACCTCCACCGTGAAATGGCTCTCGCCGGACCCGTCGTCGCCGGCATGGCCGCGGTGGCGGGCGCTGTCGTTGGTCACGACGAGGCGTGTCGGAGCGAGGGCGGCGCGCAGCCTCTGCTCGATCTCGGCGGCGATTCGGCCGGTGAAAGAGTCGGTCATCGCGCCTATATAGGACGTTTGGACGCGAAGGTGAGCGGTGGCGAGCGCAAGCGGAAGGCAGACGAGGTTCCACGGACGGGCGGAGGCGCGCGGCCTGTGCGCGCATCCGGGCTGCGACTCGCCGGGCGAGTTCCGCGCGCCCGCCGGCCGCGGGCCGAGCTTCGACGGCCCAGGCGACTGGCGCTGGCTGTGCCTCGACCATGTCCGCGAGTTCAACGCGGGCTATAATTATTTCGAGGGGATGAGCAGCGAGGAGATCCAGGCCGAGCACAATCCCTATGGCGGCTGGGACCGCGAGACCCGCGCCTTCGCCCATATGGGCGCCGACGGACCGCCCCGCTGGGCCGATTTCCACGACCCCCTCGACGCGATCGGAGCCCGCTTCCGCCGCTCCGCCGCCGAGGGGCCGCGGAAGGACGGCCGCGAGCTCAGCGAGCCCGACCGCAAGTCGCTCCGGGTGCTCGGCCTCGGCACCGACGCCGACCGGCGGACCCTGCGCCGCCGCTACGCCGACCTGCTGCGCCGCTACCATCCCGACCATAATGGCGGCGACCGCGGCCACGAGAAGGCTTTGCAGGCGGTGATAGAGGCTTATACGCACCTCAAATCCCGTCCGGCCTTCGCCTGATTCACCTAGAGAGCGACCATGTCCGATTTGCCCAATGCCAACCCCGCCAGCCGCGGCGCCGTGATCATGGATGCGCCCGACCAGATGCGGAAGGTGCGCGACCTGTTCGGGATCGACAGCGACATGGAGGTCCCGGCCTTCTCGGAGGCGGACGAGCGGGTGCCGGACCTCGATCCGGCCTATGTCTTCGATCCGGACACGACCCTCGCCATCGTCGCCGGCTTCGCCAAGAACCGCCGGGTGATGGTCCAGGGCTATCACGGCACCGGCAAGTCGACCCATATCGAGCAGGTCGCGGCGCGGCTCAACTGGCCGCTCATCCGGATCAACCTCGACGCCCATATCAGCCGGATCGACCTGATCGGCCGCGACGCCATCGTGCTCCGCGAGGGCCAGCAGGTCACCGAGTTCCGCGAGGGGCTGCTGCCCTGGGCCCTTCAGACCCCGACCGCGCTGGTCTTCGACGAATATGACGCCGGCCGCCCGGACGTCATGTTCGTCATCCAGCGCGTGCTCGAGACCGAGGGAAAGCTGACCCTGCTCGACCAGAATCGGGTGATCCGGCCGCATCCCTATTTCCGGCTGTTCGCGACGACCAACACGGTCGGCCTCGGCGACACCACCGGCCTCTATCACGGCACCCAGCAGATCAACCAGGGCCAGATGGACCGCTGGAACATCGTCGTGACCTTGAATTACCTCCCGGCCGAGACCGAGGCGCGCATCGTCCTCGCCAAGTCGGGCGAATATGACAAGCCCGACGGCAAGAAGGCGGTCGACAACATGGTCCGCGTGGCCGACATGACGCGCAAGGGCTTCGTCAATGGCGACATCTCGACCGTGATGAGCCCGCGCACCGTGATCACCTGGGCGCAGAATGCGGAAATCTTCGGCGATATCGGTTTCGCCTTCCGTCTTACTTTCCTCAACAAGTGCGACGAGCTGGAACGCGCCTCGGTGGCGGAATTCTACCAGCGTTGCTTTAACGAGGAATTGCCGGAAAGTGCCGCCAAGGTTCTGGTGGCTTAGTTCAAACTGTTGCGGCCGCGGCCGCGACTAGGATAGGCCG
>DASQJV010000240.1:0-3167 GCA_035630855.1 Allosphingosinicella sp.
CTCGACCTGAAGCGGCTGGAGCTGGCCGGCACCGAGTCGCGCCCGGCGAGCCACGGCGGCATGGCCGAGCGGATCGAGCTCGCCGATTTGAAGGAGCGGATCCGCAAGCTGGAGAGCATCGCGGCCTGCATCGATCTTTAATGCGGAAAAAATCCTCCCCTGCATTCGCAGGGGAGGACTTAGGGTTTACAACCCCCCCAGCCAGGCCAGGAAGCTCCGCCCCGGCATGAAGAAATAGCCTCCCCCCAAGGTCCGGACGAAGCTCGGCAGCGGCGCCAGCCTGGCCGGTCCGTCGTTGCTCGGGATCAGGAAGCCGCTCGAGCCCCTGAGCCGGTCGTTGATCAGCGGGTCCTGCTGCCGGTCGAGGCCCTGGAAGCCGGAATTGGCCATCCAGGTCTGCTGGACGAACTCGAACTGGCGCTCGATGTCGCCGTTGAGGCACATGAAGAGCAGCCCGGGATTCTCGCCCGGCCTCTGCCGGTAGAGCCGTCCGACCCGCCGGATCCGGTGGCGGTTCGAGATCGCCACCTGCTCCATCGAGCCAGGAAGCAGGGTGTCGCGAGGATTGCCCCGCCTGATATGCGCTCCGACCGGGCAGCGCAGCGCCTGAGGGTCCTCGACTCCGTAGAGGAAGTCATTGTCCTGTCGGCTGCTCGGCTCGGTCGGGGCTGGGATGGCGGGTCCCTCGGCCGGGGCGCTTTCCGGCCGGGCGGTGGCCAGCGGCTCCGCCGCCTGCGGCTGCGAAGGGTCGAGCTTCGCCAGCTTCCGCCGAGAATCCCGCTCCGCCTTGCGGCCGCGCTCGGTGCCGTAGGGATAATAAGGATTGCGGACCAGCGAGGAGCCGTCCTTCCAGCGCCCGACCAGCTTGGCGGCGACGAAATCGGCGTCGACCTCATAGGGCTCGGGGAGCCGGGCGGCGAGATGGTCGGCCTGCACTGTGCAATAGGAGGCGAAGGCGCCGACGTCCTGCTCGAGCTGGCGGATGACGAGGAAGGTGCCGTTGCGAGCGATCGCCCGCGGCGATTCGGCGACCGCGGTCCCGAACGCCCGGCTGCCGTCGGCGAGCGGAAGCAGGTTCCTGGGGTCGGCGAGCGGCGACAGCTCGGGCTGGGGCGGGAGGTTGCCGCGATTGTCGGGATAGCCGATGACGAACTCGCCAGGCTGGACGAGGTGGATCGGGTCGTTCGACCTGTTGGCCTGGTCGGTCCCCCGGATGACCGGCTGCGACACTCCGTCGACGAAGCCGAACGGCTCGATCGACGGCTTCTTCGCCTCGACGAGCGGGATAGGGTAGGGCTCGGCCATCCCGTTCGCGGCCGCGGCGGCGCGGACCTCGGCCTCCAGGCTCGCGACGTCGGCCTCGGTCACCCCGTAGACGAGCAGGGCGACGTCGCTGGGCCGCCGTCCCCAGCGCCATTTCTCGGGCGAGTCCTCGCCTGTGTCGCCGAGGATCCGGGCGCGGCCGTCGGTGCCCATGCCTTCGAGGAAGGCCGGCGGGAAGCCGCTGATGCACTCGTCCGGAAGCCCGAGCCGTTCCAGCGCCCGGCCGCCGAAAGCGACGGTCAGCACCGAATCGCGCCGCAATTTGCGGCCGTCGCCGAAGGCCGTGCAGGGATAAAGGGCGGCGACGAAGGCCCGCGCCCGGACCTCGTCCTCGGGAAGGTCGAAGAGCAGGCAGGTGCCGTGCGGCATGAAGCCGAGGCCGCCGAAGACCAGGCTCTGGATCTGGCTGGTCTGCAGCTTGGCGGGGGGACGGGGATAGGAGCCGAACAGGGCCAGCCATTGGATGGCCTCGTCATTGGTCAGGGTCGCCGCGAGGCCGCGGCGGATGTCGGCGTTGCGGCGGATCTGGTCGGTGATCAGGTCGGGATAGGCGCCGTACCAGAAGCGCGTCGGCCTCATGCTCGCCCGGGCGAAGCGCTTGAAGCGCTCGCCGTCGGTCGCGCCCTGCTGGAACAGGTTCCTCGCCCTGGGAAAGCCGATCGCGTTGGACCAGACCGCGGTCAGCCCTTCGTGCGCCTCGGTGATGAAATCCTCCAGATAGCTCTCCCAGCTGCCGCCGTAATTGGAGAAGAAGACGAGCTGGCGGGTGCCGGGGAGGGTCACCCAGCGCGCCGCGTGGATCGTTCCGATCGTTCCGAGGAAGCCCGGCGGGTAGATTTTGGTGACGTTGATCCGACCCGACCAGAAAGCGGTCCTGAGCGTGAACCAGCGCACCGGCCCGGGCTTGCGCCGGGTGATCGAGACCATGTGATTCTGGGCGCAATGATTCTCGCGCGCGTTGATCTCGCGAAGCGTCTCCGGATCGGGCGAGCGGGGATCGGCCCAGTCGTTCCCTTCCTGCTTGCGGAGCGCGACGTAGAGGAGGACGAGGGTCGCGAACATCAGGGTCGTGACCCCGGCGGCGGCGAGGAGCAGCCCGGCGACGAGGTGCCAGCCCGACAGGGTCAGGATGAGGACGATCGCGATCGCCGCCAGGAGCAGCCCGAACGGCCACATATATTGCGGGAAGAAGCGCGGGGTGTAGGTGAGGATCAGCCGCCACAGCGGGGGGTTGGAGCCGGTGCGGAGCGGCGGCGGCGGCGGTTCGAGCGCCCAGGCGAAGCCCGGCTCGGCCTCGACCGCCTTGCGGACCTCGGCCAGGCGGTCGATCGGGCGAAGGTCGGGATGGCCGTTGTCGACGAGCGGAGCGACGAACCTGGCAAGCTCCGCTTCGTCCCGGATCCGGCCGACGCTCATCCCCGGCGTCCCGGGGAAGCACAGGCCGGCATTGGCGAACAGCCCCTGGCCGACCTTCAGCCGGTGGGCGAGCAGATAGTCGAGCAGGCCGACATTGTCGCTCCAGTCGGGCACCCGGCGGAAGATCGGCTCGAGGTCGGAGCCGATGGCCTCGACGATCCGCTCCAGAGCGCGGCGCTCGCCGCCGTCGGCGGTGAACTCGAAGACGAGATGGGCGTCGCCGCCGTCCGGCCCGGGAATGGCGTGGAGGCTCATGAAATGGGTTCCGGCCCCGTCCGCGTCGAGCCGGTCGAGCGCCGCCCGGATCGCATCTTCACCAAGGCCGGCGCCCGCCCGGGCGACGCTCTCGTGCTGTCCAAGCCGGTGGGCACGGGCATCGTGCTGGCCGGCGGCTCGCCGGCGGAGAAGGCGGCCGCCATCGTTCGGAT
>DASQJV010000241.1:0-3254 GCA_035630855.1 Allosphingosinicella sp.
TGATCTGCGCCGGGGACCTGGAGGTGGTGAATTTCGAGGTGGCCGACGCGGACGATGCCAAGGGCCGTGCCCGGATCGTCGAGGAATATAGCTTTCACCGGCGCAAGGCCGAGGCCCGGGTTCGCAATTCGATCGTTTCGCGGTTCCGGTTTGAGGACGGATTGATTCGGCGCCAGGACGACGAGTGCGACCCGAAGGAATGGGCCAGGCAGGCGCTCGGCGATGGCCCGGCCGGATTCCTCGCCGGCCGGCTCCGCCCCCTGCGCTCTTTCGTCGCGAGGCGGAAGCTGGCCCAATTCGCCAGGGCTCCGGCCAAGGCCGGCTAGCCGGGCATTGCGAAACTTGGCGGTGCCACCTTTTTCTTCCCGCTTGTCGCGGGAGAAGCGACCCCCTCCTTCCACCTTGTCCCTTCGTGCCTTCCCTCAAAACAGGGTGACCGGGCGCTGGAAGCCAGGGCTGGAGCCCCGGACCGGGTGCGAAGCCGAACCAGCCGAGGCCACGCATCCGGTCCCTTCTTCTCCGGCGAGGTGACTGACTGTTTTTTGGAGACAAGACACGAAGGGACAAGGGACGCGGGAGCGTCGCCTCGGGCCCACCAGCAACCAGGCATGGCGTCGGTCCGGAACCGTAATCGTGCGCCGCGCATTGAGCCCGCCGCAGCCGTTCCAACGGCTGCGCCATGTCCGGCCTGCCCCGGCGAGCCGGCGCCCCTCGCCCCATGAACGCAGCCCCTCTCGGGGCCTGCGCGGCCGGCCAGGCGATATCGGAAAGGAAAGTCGATGAGGAAATTCATTATCGCCGCCGCGCTCGGCGCATCGTCCCTCGGCCTCGCCGCCTGCGGCGACCATGACCGCGGCAACGCCGCGGCCAACGAAGCCGCCGACACCGCGAACCTGGGCGACAGGGCGGGCGCAGGCGCAGGCGGAGTCGCCGACGGCGGCAACGCGGCCGGCACCGCCACGACCGCGGCTTTCCCGAAGGGCGCCCGGATCGTCGAGGAAGGCGGGGTCACCTACCGGATCGACTCCGACGGCACCCGCGTGCGGCTCGGCGATTCCGACAGCCGGATCGTCGTCGAGAAGGGCGTCCGCTACCGGGTCGACCCGGGCGGCGCCCGGGTCCGGATCGACGAGCGCGGCCTCGACATCGACGTCCCGGATCTGACCCCCGACCTCGGCCCCGACGTCGACGTCGGGATCAACAAGAAGGGCAATCCCGACATCGACGTCAAAGACAAGAGCGACGGCGACGACGGCCCCAACTGACCGAGACCGACCGGCGCCCGGCCCTGGGCGGCCGGGAGCGACCATCCCCGCGGCAGTGGGGACGACTGCCGGTGGGATGATGGCGAAGCCGGCGGCCGTCCCCGTTCCGGAAGGGGCGGAGATTGGAAAAATTCACGATGTCAAAGAGCCGATTCGTCCGAACGACTCGAAGCATCGCATGAAAAATCCTACATTGCGACTGCATCTAGTTCCGTTTATGTTCTAAGTCCGGGTTCGGCTTTTTTCGCCGGCCGAGCCTTGGCGAATCGCTCGTTCCCTGACATAGGCCGATATGGCCGAACCGACCCGCGCTCCCGAAATCCGCCTCGGGCTCACCTTCGACGACGTGCTTCTCCAGCCCGGCGAATCGTCGGTCCTGCCGAGCCAGGCCGACACCTCGACCCAGGTCACCCGCGAGATCCGCCTCAACATCCCGATCCTGTCCTCGGCGATGGACACGGTGACCGAGGCCGACATGGCGATCGTCATGGCCCAATTGGGCGGGATGGGGGTGCTCCACCGCAACCTCAACGTCGAGGAGCAGGCGGCCGCGGTCCGCGCGGTCAAGCGCTTCGAGAGCGGGATGGTGGTCAACCCGATCACCATGACTCCGGACCAGACTCTGGCCGACGCGCTCGAGCTGATGCAGCGTCACCGCATTTCGGGGATCCCGGTGACCGAGAAAGGCGGCCGGCTGGTCGGGATCCTCACCAACCGCGACGTCCGCTTCGCCGGCAACCCGCGCCAGCCGGTCTCCGAGCTGATGACCCGCGACAATCTCGCCACCGTCGGCTCCGGAGTGACCCAGGAGGAGGCTAGGCGGCTGCTCCACCAGCGGCGGATCGAGAAACTGATCGTCGTCGACGGCGAGGGCCGCTGCACCGGCCTGATCACGGTCAAGGACATAGAGAAGGCGGTCACCTATCCCAACGCGACCAAGGATAGCGCCGGCCGGCTCCGGGTCGCGGCGGCGACCACGGTCGGCGACAAGGGTTTCGAGCGGTCGGAGGCGCTGATCGACGCCGAATGCGACCTCATCGTCATCGACACCGCCCACGGCCACAATCGCGAGGTCTCGGCGGCGGTCGAGCGCCTCAGGAAGCTCTCCAACTCGGTCCAGATCGTCGCCGGCAACGTCGCCACCGCCGAGGCCACCCGGGCCCTGATCGGCGCCGGCGCGGACGCGGTGAAGGTCGGCATCGGCCCCGGCTCGATCTGCACCACCCGGGTCGTCGCCGGAGTCGGCGTGCCCCAGCTGACCGCGATCATGGACGCCGCCGAGGCGGCCGCGGCGTCGGGCACCCCGGTCATCGCCGACGGCGGCCTCAGGACCAGCGGCGACCTCGCCAAGGCGCTCGCCGCCGGGGCCTCGACGGTGATGGCCGGCTCGCTCCTCGCCGGCACCGAGGAGGCTCCGGGCGAGACCTTCCTCTACCAGGGCCGCTCCTACAAATCCTATCGCGGCATGGGTTCGGTCGGGGCGATGGCGCGCGGCTCGGCCGACCGCTATTTCCAGCACGACATCAAGGATCAATTGAAGCTCGTCCCCGAGGGGATCGAGGGCCAGGTCCCCTACAAGGGCCACGCCCGCGACGTCATCCACCAGCTGGTCGGAGGCA
Source organism: Allosphingosinicella sp. (assembly GCA_035630855.1). GTDB lineage: Bacteria > Pseudomonadota > Alphaproteobacteria > Sphingomonadales > Sphingomonadaceae > Allosphingosinicella. The sequence goes on from DASQJV010000241.1 coordinate 2,885, forward strand.
TCAAGGCGGCGATGGGCTATACCGGCGCCGCCAACCTTGAGGAGCTGAGGGCCAAGGCGAAATTCGTCCGGATCACCAACGCGGGCCTCCGCGAAAGCCACGTCCACGACGTCGCCATCACCCGCGAGGCCCCCAATTACCCGACCTCGGGCTGAGATGAGCGGAACGCCCCCTGCTCCCCGGCGAAGGCCGGGGCCCAGCGGCTCGGCGCTCGGACCCCGGCTTTCGCCGGGACACGGCTACCGCGCATGACCCCCGCCGCGAGGGCCCAGGCGGCGATCGAGCTGCTCGACGAGATCGTCGCCGCGGCGAGGGGCGGGGGCGCGGCCGCCGACACCCTCATCGCCCGCTATTTCAAGACCCGCCGCTA
>DASQJV010000242.1:0-3970 GCA_035630855.1 Allosphingosinicella sp.
CACTCCGCCGAGCAGGATTATCGCCAGCGCGTTGACCGACAGGCCGGCGATGGGAAGATAGATGTCCACGACCCTTGGTTAGCCGCTGAGGGCCCGGTGCGGAAGGCTCGGCGATCTGACGGCGGGTTAAGTTGCCGTCCCCTCGTCCTCCAGCGCCCATAAAGGTGCGTCCAGAGCCGTCGCCAGCTTGCGACGCGTATCTCGCGAGCCATAGCCGCCGCCGCGCTCGATCCGGCTGATCCAGACTTGGCTGAGGCCGGCCCGGCGCGCGAGCGCCGCCTGGCTGAAGCCGCGGTAGCGGCGCCAGGCCGCGAGCGGCGTCAGGTCCTGGTCGAGGATGAGATTCAGTACCTCGCCCGGCATGGTGCCTGCGCCGTCCCGTATTTCGGCAAGCGCCCTTAGCGCATCGGCGACGTCCTCATCCTCCTCCCGGCACAGACGCTTCAGCCTCGAATAATCGGCGGCGGTCAAGATCACCATCTGCGTACCGTCGGGGGCCGCAAAGCTCTGAGGCTCGTAGCTCATACATTCATCCTCAGTCATAGGCTGATCCACGAGGGGCGATCCTTAACACCAACAGCACCTCACAATCGCAAGAGTAGATCACACGCCACCCGCCGACCCTCAATCGAAGCAAACCATGTCCTCCCTTAAGTGCGCTCACATTGTTCGGGAGCGCCGCCGGGTCGGCCGCGAGTTGATCGATCTTCTCGCAAATTCGGCGGGCAGTCCGCCGATCAATGCGCTTCAACGCGCGGCTCGCATCGCGAATGTAATGCACCTGCCGGGAGCCGCCACTCTCGCTCATAGTACGATTCGTCTTAAAAGCAAGAACAATCCATTATACCCTAGAAGTCCGTGGCGAGCGTCAGCGCAGGTCCCGAGCCCGGCTCGGCGTTGCCGGCGACCCGCAGGCGCCAGTCGACGGCGAGGGTGATTTCGCGGCCGGGGACGGGGAGGCGAAGCGCCGCCTGCGGGCCGAGGTCGAGGCGGACCAGCCCGGGCTGGGCGGCGGCCCAGGCGCCGGCGCCGACGCGGAGCCTGTCGCTCAGGGGCAGCGAGAGCCGGGCCGAGCCGTCGGCGAACGGGTCGAGCGAGCGGGCACCGACGACGCCCGCCTGGGCATAGGCGTCGAGCCGGAACCTGCCGACCGGGGCATCGCTCGCTCCGCCGTAGAGGGTAAGGGCGAAGGCGGAACGCGCCTCGCGGCCGAGCGCCTGCCGGCGTTCGGCGAGGAGGTGGAGCGGGAGGCGTCTCGACGGTCTCCAGTCGAAGCCGAGGGCGACCTCCGAGCCGGCGGCACGGCGGAGCGGTCCGGAGAGGCGGAGGGAAAGCGCCAGCGGCCGCTCCCGGTCCCGGTTCAGGCGGTAGGCGAGCCTCGCTCCGGCCTGGCTTCCGCCGAGCAGGCCCGCCGGCGCCAGCGGCACCGAGTCGCCGGGCCGCACGAACGTCCAGGCCGAGAGCGACCAGCGGCCGGGCGGGGCGGGTCCGCGAGCCGCCGCGAGCGGCCCGGGCAAGCTCGGCGGTGAGGACGTCGAGGCCGTCGCCGCTTCGAACCGGGAATCCGGCGGGGGCGGAAGGAGCCTTTCGGCTTCGGGGGAGGCGCCGGAATGAAGATGCGGAGGAATCGCGGACCGCGGGAAGTCCCGCTCGGGGGCGCTGGATATCGGCGCTCCGGAGCCGCCCGCCGGCAGGCTTGCGCTGGTGGCGCGGGCGGTGCGGGCGAGGCGCGGGGGCCGCGGCCCGGCGGCGGCGTCGGCCGGAGGGGTCGACCAGGGCGGAGCGACGATCGCCGTCCTCACCGCCGCCCAGCCCCCCAGCACGATCGCCAGGAAGCGCAGCGGCGGCGATCGGCTCATCGGGCGGCGGCGCGGACTGGGAAGATGTGGGCGGTCTTGTCCCAGCGCGGACGGCCGCCGCGCCTCAGCGCCCGGTAACGGGAAAGTGCGGACGCGGCGGCGAGCAGGGTGACGAGATTGGCCACCGCCGCCCTCGGCGCCGCCCTCAGCGCTTCCCGCCGGCCGTAGGCGGCGCCGGTGAAGGCGGTGCGGACCGCGAGACGCCAGCCGAGCAGGGCGCAATTCACCGAGGTCAGGGCGGAGAGGGCGGCGGGCAGCGGCTCGGGACCGTCGCCGCCGGCGGCCTGCCGGGCCTTGAGGGCGAGCCACAGAGCCAGCGCCGAATAGCCGGCGGCGAGCAGGATCGCGGCGAGCAGGGACCGGCGGTCCCGGAACCGCATCCAGCGTTCGGCGAAGCCGCCGCTCCAGCCCAGCCGGTCCCAGCCGGCGAGGGCGATTCCGGTCATCCAGCGCGCCTTCTGCCGGACCGCCGCGGCCAGGGTGCCCGGGAAATATTCGCGGGTCGCGACGATCTCGCCGTCGTCGCCGATCAGCCGGACGAAGGCCCGGCGGCCGCCCGCTTCGGCCAGCCTGAGGCCGAGCTCATAATCCTCGGTCAGGCTGTCGGAATCGAACGGCAGCCCGCCGCGCTCCGAGGCGAGGCGGCCGAGCGCCTCGCGCGAAAAGGCGCACCCGACGCCGGCCGAGGGGAGGCCGGCGCCGAGCGCGCCACGCACGACCATTTCCTTGCCGTGCGATTCGGAAAACTCGTCCGCATAATGGGCGCCGATCCAGCGCGAGTTCGGGTCGATCAGCGGGAGAACCGGCAGCTGGACGAGCTCGAAGCGCTCGACGAGGGCGTCGAACAGCCGCATCTCGGCCGGATGGACGACGTCCTCCGCATCGTGGAGGACGATCGCTTTCGCCCGCCGCCCTTCCTCTTCCTCGTCGGCGAGGAGCGCCCGCCACAGCCGGTTCAGGCAGTCGGCCTTGGTCGTCGGTCCGGGCTCGACGCTCGTCTCGATCCGGATCCGCGGCTCGGACGCCGCGACCCGGGCCGCCGCCGCGGCCGTCGCCGGATCGTTGCCGTAGGTGCCGACATAGAGCCGCCAGTCGCCGTCCGGCCAGGCCGCGGCGGCGCCGCGAAGCATGTCGCCGATCACCGCCGCCTCGTCCCAGGCGGGCACGAAGACGGCGAGCCTGCCGGGCCGCTCCGGCGCCGGCAGATCGGCGATCCGGGGGACGGGCCTCCCAAGGCCGCGGATGCGCTGCCCGATCCAGAGCAGGTCGACCGCCAGGTCGCCGAGCCCCAGGACCAGGAAGCCGGTCGCGGCGAACAGCGCCGCTTCGCGCATGATGAAATCCGCTCCGCCCATGAGCGGCCCCGCAACGTCCATGCCTAAAGCCCCCTGACCGGACGCTCGGATCATCTCTTTTCGCGCAAAAGTTGGCAAGCCTTTTTCAAAACTAACCAATCTTCGGATGCGGACGCCCGTCCAGGGCGGGCATTTGGCGGCGGGCAATTCAAGTTGCGCCGTTTCGGATCGAGTATCCGAATCGCGGATACATCCATCCTTATTTGAGATATGATCCCCCCGACGCTCGCCAGTTCGGAGCGCCTGCTTGCCGTGGGGGAATTCGGCTATGCGCAAATGGACAATCGGCTTTTTCATCGCCGCGCTCGCCGCCGCGCCCGCCACGGCGATGGCCGCCCAGCCCGCGCCCTCCGCGCCGCCGCCGCAGGTCCAGCCCCCGGTGGAGTCGCCGCCGGCGGCGGCGATTCAGCCCCCCGCCGCCCCGGCCCCGCCCGGGCCGCCGCCGGCGGGGACCTACGTCATCCATGCGATCGACGTCGGAACCGGCCTCGCAATTTTCGTCGAAGGCCACGATTTCGCTTTGCTTTACGATGCCGGAAGCAATGACGACGCCGGCCGCGACGACAAGAACCGGGTGGTCGCCTACCTCGCCGCGGTGCGTCCGGACCTGGGGCGGATCGACCATCTCGTGGTCAGCCACCCGCACAAGGACCATCACGAAATGCTCGACGACGTGTTCGAGCGCTACGAGGTCGGCCATGTCTGGGATTCCGGGTCGATCCACACGAGTTGCGGCTATCGCGTCTATCTCGAGGC
>DASQJV010000243.1:0-2500 GCA_035630855.1 Allosphingosinicella sp.
CGATCGTCAACAACAACAACCCGTCGGTGGACGTCAGCGCGTTCGGCGCCTTCGACGGCGGCGACCCGCAATATCCCGGCCTCAAGGGCATGTGGAAGGACACGCTGTGGGTGAAGCCGAACTACACGGTGACGATGCGCACCCGCTACGAGCGCTATATCGGCGAGTTCGTGCTGCACTGCCACATCCTCGACCATGAGGACCAGGGCATGATGCAGAACGTCGCAGTCGTCCTGCCCGGCGGAACCTCGGCCAGCGTCAACGCGGCGCCGGCGGACCCGCACGGCATCCACTAGGTCCGGTCAGGCCTCTAAACGACGAAGGCCCCGCCGCGAGGCGGGGCCTTTTTCGTCGGGATCCGGGTGGTCCTCGCGTTTGAGGCGCGCGATCCGTTCGGCATCGGATGAAAATAAAAAGCGGGTCCTCATTGCCGGGCAGGAGCTACAGGCATAGCCTCCCCGGGTTGCCGCGGAGCCGCGAGGGGCGGCTCGGCAACGAAGGGGGGACAATGTCTGCAAACGGCTCATTCCGTAGGCCCGTCGGCGCGTCTTTGACGGCGCTGGCGATCGCCCTGTTCGCCGCGCCGGCGGCCCAGGCGCAGCTCGGCACCGAGGTGGCCGATCCGCCGCCGCTCCTGCCCGTCGCCGAGCCCTCGCCGGATCTGGTCGGCGGGACCGGGAGGGAGGGCGACGAGCAGGTGCTCGACCTCAACATCCAATATGTGCCCGGGAAGATCTTCAACCCGGCGACCGCGGCCTATGACGACGTCAACCTGCGAAGCTATACGAGGCCGGGCGTCCAGCCGAGCAGCCGCTATATCTCGCCCGCCATCCATACCCGGCCGGGGCAGACGGTCCGGGTAAAGCTTCACAACCGTCTTCCGGCCGACCCGACCTGCGACGGCCATTCCGAGCCCAACAAGCCGCATTGCTTCAACGGCACCAACCTCCACAGCCACGGACTGTGGGTGAACCCGGCCGGCAATGGCGACAACGTGCTGCTGTCGATCAATCCCGGGGTGAGCTTCGAATATGAATATGGGATTCCGGCCGACCATCCCGCCGGGACCTTCTGGTACCACACCCATCGCCACGGCTCGACCGCCCTGCAGGTCTCGAGCGGAATGGCGGGGGCCCTGATCGTCCACGGCAGCCGGCTGCCGACGGCGCGGAAGAACGGCGACCTCGACACTTTGCTCGCGGGTATGAAGGATCGGACGATGGTGCTCCAGCAGATCCAATATGGCTGCCTGGACGCCAACAAGAACATCAAGGTGAAGAAGAATGACAAGGGCGTCGTCGTCGCCTGGGTGTGCGACAAGGGCGATACCGGCGTCATCGAGACCTATTCGGACGCCAACGGCAACGGCTTCGGCTCGAGGGGCTGGGGCCAGTCGGCCCGCTACACCAGCATCAACGGCCTGATCCTGCCCGATTTCCGGACGAAGCAGGGCCAGGTGGAGCGCTGGCGGATGATCCACGGCGGAGTCCATGACACGATCGCCCTGCGCTTCCTCAAGGCGAAGTCGGACACTCCGCTCAAGGCGGGCCGGTCCCTGTCGCCGGAGAGGATGGAGGCGCTGATCGCGCAAAGCTGCACCGGCGAGCCGCTGCCCTATCACCTCGTCGCGGCGGACGGGCTCACCCTCGGCTCCGCCCAGATGACCCAGCTCGCCACCTTCCAGCCCGGCTATCGCTTCGACGCGCTCGTCGTCTTCCCCGAGGCGGGAAGCTATTGCGTGATCGACTCCGCGACCAAGGCGGCCGAGAGCGTCGGCGGAACGCCGTCGGGCTCGCGGCTGCTCGGGATGGTGCGGGTGGCGGCGGGGACTCCGGTGCCCGACCTCCACGCCTATCTGACCGACCAGCTCGTCGCCGCGGCCGGGCGGATGAAGCTGCCGGATGAAATCGCCAAGGCGGTGACCGCCGACCTGCGAGGCGGGCTGAGGCTGAGCCGCTTCGTTCCGCATGCCGACGTCGCCGACTCCGAGATCAAGGGAACCGAGCTGCTCAGCTTCGACATCTCCAAGACGGTGCCGGACGGTCCGTTCGAGTTCAAGGTCGGCGGCAAGAGCGGCGACGAGCCGGCCTACGCGCCGCGCCCCTATGCGCCTGACCGGCTCGACCGCAAGCTGACGCTGGGCACCGCCCAGCAGTGGGAGATGACCTCGCTGCTCGCGGGCCATCCGTTCCACATCCACGTCAACCCGTTCCAGGTCGTCGCCATCCTCGACCCGAACGGCCGCGACGTCAGCGGTCCGGAGGTCCTTCCCGACGCCGATCCGCAATATCGGGGCTTCCGCGACATGTGGAAGGACACGGTGTGGGTCGAGAAGGGCTATACGCTGAAGATGCGCACCCGCTACCAGCGCTACATCGGCGAGTTCGTCCTCCACTGCCACATCCTCGACCATGAGGACCAGGGCATGATGCAGAATGTCGCGATCGTCCTTCCCGGCGGAACCCCGGCCAGCGTCAACGCTCCGGACGAAGGGCATGGC
>DASQJV010000244.1:0-3391 GCA_035630855.1 Allosphingosinicella sp.
ATCCGAGTTGAGCGAGAGCAGTGTTGGCAGCATCCCTTTCCGCGAGGAGCTGGGCGAACTCGAGCTCGAGCTGTTTCCGGTCTGCTGGCTTGAGCGGCGCGCGCAGCCTGCCGGCAAGCGAGTGCGGATCGTCGGGGGCGCCGATCTTGTGGAGAGTCTGTTGAAGATCGGCACCGAGACGCTCGATGTCGCCGGCGATGCTCTCTGCTATGCGCTGCCCGGCCGGGGTGGCGGCAGGCCCCGCCATGCGCGCCAGCACCGGCCGGAGCGCGGCGGGCAGGGCGGAAAGGCGCGTTTCGAGATCGGCGAGCGGATCGTCACCCAAGGGCGGCGCCAGCACGGTCTCGATCTGACCGACCATCGCCACCGCTCCAGCCGCGAGACAAGGAGCGCGAAGGTCCCGGCCGACGAATTGTTGAAAGGCCTCATTGGTCTCGGCCGCTTTCTCAACCAGCGTCTCGCCGGTCTTGCGAAGCTCCGCGGCGATCAGCTCGCTCAGGTCGCGGCGCGACCATTCGAGCACGGCTCGCTCGGTTTCCGATATGCCGGAATAAGCGCCGAGCGCCCGCGCCAGCGGGCCGGCGAGCCGCTCGTAAAACAAGGTCTCGCCGGCACGTGCAAAGGCGCTTGTCGGATCCCTGACGAAGCTGCGCAGCAGCGCGATTCGCCGCGCCCTTTCGTCGGCATCGAGCGTGCGCTTGGGCGGCCCCGCGGTCCGGTTGGGCGCGAGCGGATCGGCGCCGGCATCGAGCGGGCCGAACAACGTCTCGAAGGCATCCTGCTCGACAATTGCTTCGAACAGTCCGTCGAGGAGCATCTGCTGGCCTTCCTCGAGGACGGCGCGCAGCGCCTGCTTGATCTGCATCTCGATCAGCTTGAGCGGCGCGCTCAGCCCGGCCGCTACGTCGTGGATCTTGGCGAGCGCATCGCTGACGAAAGAGGGGACCGGATTGTCGAGAATGTGGCGAATCGAGTCGAGGAGACCGGTGCAGCTTCGGTAGAGGCGCGTCGCGGCCTCGAGCGCGGTGGCCTCGGTTGCCGCCCCGGCCGCACCCGCAGCTTCGCCGACTTCGCGGATGCGCGCGTCGAGCTCGGGGTAGAAATCCCTGAGGGTAGCACCGTGGAACTGGGCGAGGGCGGCATCGGCCTTACTTCTCGCCTCGAGGATCACTTCACGCAGCGCCGCGGCCGCCGCTCTCAGCTTGGTGACCAGCTCGTCGCGCTTGGCCATGCCATATTTGAGAGTCTCGACCAGCTCGGGCGCGGCCTCGATGGCTGTGGCACGGATCACATCCTTGAGGGAGAGGATGCCGAGCAGCTTGGCCTCGGTGAGCGCGCCGCCGAAGAACTCCGTGGGATCGAAGCGTCCGGCCCCGGCCGCGTCCAGCTTGAAATCCACCCGCGAGCCGGCGGCCCTCCCGGCCAACGGAGCAGCGCCGCCCTGGCCCGGTCCGGTCTGTCGCCCTCCGACAAATCCGATCTTGCGCGATAGCGCCGCGAGCATCGCGTTCGGCTTGACCACGCCGCCCGAGGTCGCACCCTGGCCGGAAACGTCCAGATCGATCGCCGGCTCGACGACCCTCAGATAGAGTTCCGAGGGATTGTGGGCCGGGTCGAACTCATGCTCGACATAGCTTCGGTCATACTCGACGGTGATCTGCTCGTGAACCTTGCCGGTGAGGCGATCCAGCGACTGTATTCGAATGTCGGCCTTGTCCATCACGGGGTAGAAAGGAGGCTGGTCGGCGCCTTCCATGAAGGCGTCGGTATTGAACTCCTCGACTCGATCTCCAGCGGCTGTTTTGCGCACTCGTCCAGTCACGCCAAGGAAGACGGTCCGGGTCGTGAAGGTGGTGTCGCCGATCCGTGGGCTGTCCGCATAGGTGGTGTCGCCCCCGCCATGTTCCTCCCGGGCGAGGCGGCCGATCTCAACATGCCCGCCCAGCTGGCGATAATAATCGGCCAGCTTTCGCATCAGGCCGGGATTGCCGATGGCGGCATTGCTGACGAACATCATGTGCGCGGAACGAGGCGTCCGGGATCGGTCGGCCTCGTAGCGGACCGCGACCTCGGAGCCGTAGTTGAGGCTTCCGTCCACGTTGGTGCCGTCGACTGAAATTGGCGAATTTGGCGTCAGGGTCCCTTCGGCGGTGCGGGGCCAGAATACATATTCCTCCGGGGCCGCCCGCCCCAGGTTAAGGTGTTGCGGTTCCACCAGGTCCGGAGTGCGCAATGTGATCAGCTTCATCTCGCGGGCCGGGAACTCTCGGCCCTCGAAAGGCTGATAGAGACCCGGCAGCTTCTTCTCCGGGACCTTGGCGACGATGAACCGGCGCATCACCAGATATGCCGTGGGATCCTGGAAGCCCTCTTCGTCGCGGAACGGCAGGAACCGGCGCTGCACGAGCCGGACATAGGAGACTCGAAAGCCGTGCGGGAACCAATAGCCCTTGTCCCTCACCTCCACGAAAACGTCGCGGCCGAGGCGGGTCCGGTGGACATAGCTCTCGATGTTGAAATCGGGATGGAAGAACTCCTCCACCGTGCGGCACCGCCAGTCGGGTGAAGCGGGATCGGGGTCGAGCGCCCTTGGCGGCTCGCCTTTCCAGTCCGCATCGAGATTGCCGCCGAGCGCGGTCAGCTCCGCTTCGAACTTGCGGAAGGCGGCCGGGACTATGATGCCCTCCTGGCGGACCTTGATCGGCGGCTCGGTGCTCGGCCGGTTGGGCAACGGCGCCTCGCATCCGGACAAATAGTCGTATCGCTCCTCCGGCAGTTGGACCAGGCTCGACGGCATGTCGCTGCCGGTCGCGCTGAGCGCCCGAAGCCCGGCGATGCCGTAGGCGGAGGAGAGAAGAACGATGCCGCGCCGGTCGCACGGATTGGGGAGGAGCTGAAACGGCTCGGCCGGCTGGTCGTCGTCGCCCCGGACCAATGCGAGATTGGTGCCCGGCGCCCAGACCGCCCGTACCGAGGTTCGCACCTCGGGATCGAGCTGGGCCGCCCAGATCGTCGGCCGGTCCGGAAGCGGCCCTCCTTCCGGAGCCCGAAAGACGGCGCGGCCGTCGGGCGAGAAGATCAGCCCGGTCACCATCTCGAGAGCGGTCTCGTGCTCGGTCGGCGGCGTCAGCGACCTCTGGATTGCCGCGCGGGCTTCGCCACGGGAGGTCCCATGGCCAATGCCTGCAATCCGCAATTGGTCGGCGAGGGAAGTCTTCTCCGGGATGGCCCGCTCGTTGACCATCAGGGCAAGATCGCGCCAATTGGTCAGGGCCCCGATGTCGAGTTGGATGACTGGGGGAGCCGGCCTTGCGGTCGTGTAGCCGAAGACCAGGCGGCTGGGGCCAGAAGCGCGCGTCCTGGCCAGATATGTCGGTTGCCTCGCACCGTC
>DASQJV010000245.1:0-7176 GCA_035630855.1 Allosphingosinicella sp.
GCTCGCCCGGAATCCCGTTTCCGAAATGTCGATCATGCGGACTTCGAGGCTGCTCCAGTCGTTGGGCCGCAGCCTCGCCGCCTCGTCGAGGCTCACACGCTGCGCCCGCCGCTCGTGGGCCTCGAAATCCCGATCCTTGGACATGACTCCGTCGTCCTGCCGTTAAGCGGGCGGAATCTAGCCCCAAGGTCGTTAAAGAAGTGCTTCCGGCCCGATGGGGCCTGCCTAATAGTCCTTGGATACCCGCACGTTGACGCTCTCGCGCCCGATCGTCGAGATGCTCGACAGAAGCGAAAGCCAGCGGCTGATCTGGAATTCGACGATCGTCGCCGAATAGCCGCGGGCGTCGGTCACCACTTCGACATAGACTCGGCGGCCGAGATACTTGCCGGCGGCGATGGCGGTGCCCTGGCCGGTGGTGATGTCGGCGGGGACGATGCGCAGCCGGTCGAGCCCGGTGGCGGCACGGACCGCGTTGATCGGGTCGAGGCCGCCGCCGCTGTTGTTGAGCGACGCCACGGCCGCGGCGAGCTGGAGGGCCTCGGGCGCCGAGAGGTTGGTGATCGAGGTTCCGAACAGGAGCCGGCTGAGCAGCTCGTCCTGGGGAAGCGCGGGAGTGCTGGTGAAGCTTATCTCCGGCCGCTGGCCGCGGCCGGTCACCCGGATGACCGCGTTGAGGCCCTGAACGCCGCCCTCGGCGGTGATGTCGAGCACCGGATTGACCGGCGATTCGCCGAGGAAGCGGATCTGGCCGCGCTCGAGGTCGAAGCGGCGGCCGGCGAAATCGTAGCTGCCCCGGATGAGGTCGGCGCGGCCGGTGATCCTCGGCTCGGTGACGGTCCCGGCGATCTTGAGGTCGGCGCTCCATTCGCTGTTGATCCCGAGCCCGGTGACCGTCAGCCGGTTGCGCGCCTCGACGTCGAGGTCGAGCCGCCAGGGCGACAGCCGCCGGGCCGCCGGCCGCTCGTCGGCGGGACGGTTGATCTCGCGGACGGCGAGGCGCGGGACCTGGGTCGAGGCGGTGACCGCGCCGAGCCGGAAGCTGCCGCTGACCAGATCGACCTTGCCGGAGATGCTACCGTCCTCGCCGTCCGAGCGGATCCGGATCGGGCCGGTGACCTGGGCCTTGATGTCGTCCCGGTCGAGAAGCTGGGCGGCTTTGGCGTCGAGCGCGATGTCGATCCCGAAGCCCTTCGGCCCGGCGAGGTCGAACACGGCCCGGCCGCTCACGGCGCCGCCGCGCTTGGTGGTCCCGGCGAAGCTGTCGAGGACCAGCTTCGAGCCGCCGAAGCGGCCGGCGGCCCGGACATTGTCGATCACCATGCCGGTGACGGCGCTCTCGATCCGCGCCCGCTCGGTCCTCAGCGAGCCTCTGATCTGCGGGCTGGCGAGCGTGCCGCGGGCGTCGGCGCCGACCGCGACCGGGCCCGAGACGTCGAGAAGCTCGACCCCGGTCAGCCGCCAAAGGGTGTCGGCGGGACCGTTGAAGCGCAGCTGGGCGAAGAGCGGAGCGGCGCTCAATCGCTCGCCGATGTTGCCGCTCCGGCCGATCGGGGCGAGGCGGGCCTGAGCGCGGCCGATCGTCCGGCCCTCGCTGACCGCGACCGCGCGCAGCGCCGCCTTGCCTCCGGCGAGCTTCGCGACCAGGCCGATATCGACCGGGCGGGAGGAGAGGACGAGGCCCGAGCGGGTGAGGCCGCGGATCCGGAGATTGGCGTCGCCGCTCGGCTCGCCGACCGCTCCGAACCGATAGCTCAGGGTGCCCGAGGCGCTTCCCCCCAGCCCGAGCCGTGGCCAGCCGATGTCGAGCACGCCGAGCGGCATCGATTCGACCCGGGCGTTGAGCTCGCTGGTCGATCCGCCGAACAGGCCCGACACGGTGGCGTTGCCGCCGGCGAAGGTGAGGGCGGTGGAGGACAGCCGCCAGCCGTCGCCCTCCCGGACGAGCAGGGCCGGCTCGCTGAGGACGATGGCCCGCCGGTCGACGGTTCCCCGGCCGGTCAGCCGGAAGCGGCCGGGGTCTATTTCGGCGACCATGTCGAAGACGAAGTCGCGGCCGCGCGTCCCGGCGATCCGGGCCCGGACCTGGCCGCTGCCGCCGCGCATGTCGCCGGTCGCATTGAGGCTGGCGATCGACAGCGCCCCCCGGCTCAGGCCGCGGGCGGTGAGGCTGCCCTTGAGCGACGTCCCGGCCGGATCGAGCAGGGCGACGCCTTCGAGCCGGCCGCTCCGGATGACGACCGGCGGCGGGCCGGCGAAGCGGGCATTGTCGGCCTTGAGGTCGACGGCGATGCGCTGGAGGTTGTTGAACGGGCTGAACGCGAGCCGCCCGGAAAGACCGCCGCCCTCGACGTCGAGCCGTCCGGTGAAGCCCCCGGGATCGGAGCGCAGGACTCCCGAGGCCTTCGTGTTCGAGACGTCGATCGCCGCGACCTGGATCAGCGCCGGCCGGTCCTTCGGCAGGAGGATCGCGCCGGTCGAGGTGAAGGGGCCGAGATGCGAGCCTCCCGCGGCGCGGTAGGCAAAGCCCGCCGGGGTCGGATCGAGGTTGAGGAGGACGTCGGCCAGGCCCAGCGCCTCGTTCGGCCGTGCGAGTCGGATCGCCAGCCTCGGCCGCTCGATCCGCCCGTCGAGGCTCATCGCGAACGGGCCGTAGGCCGACTGGGCGCCCTTGCCCTCGAAGAAGAAGGTGCCGTCGCGGCGCCGGAAGCCGGCGCCGGCGATCCGGATCTTCGGAGCGGTGAGGACGAGGTTGCGGAAGTGGACGATGAAGTCGTTGCCACGGACGAGGTCCGCCTCGAGATAGGGGAGGCCCCCGGCGAGCCCGGCGAGGAACTTGTTGTCGAACCGCCTGACCCAGGCCCGGCCCTTGCCGGTGACGAGCGTGCCCTTGCCGCTCGGGTTGGGGACCACCTTCAATTCGGTGGTGACGTCGACGATCCCGACGCCGGGAATGAAGTAGCGGGTCAGACCGCCCGAGAGGACGACGTCGAAGCGGCCGGTGACGAGGTCGACGAAGAGGCTCAATTTGCCCTTGAGCTTGTCGGAGGTGAGGTTGAGCCCCTCGCCGGTCAGCGCCTTGCCGGTCACCTTGAGCAGGCCCTCGACCCTGAGGTTGGCGAGGATCCCGCCGGCGACGTCGCCCACGCCCGTCACCCGCCGCGCGGACATGATCAGAGGCACCGTGACCGGCGCCTTCGAGAAGCGGCCGCGCCCCTGCGCCCAGACGTCCTCGAAGCCCGTATTGTCGAACGCCACTCGCGGGCTGGTCAGGCGGTAGGCGAAGGCGAAGGTCTTGAAGGGACCGTCGAGGACGGCGGCCAACCTCACCTTCTGCCCGGTCATGTTCGGGAACATCGCCGGCGGCCTCAGCAGGTCGGCGCCGAGCCGCAGGTCGCGGAATCGGCTGCGAGCGAGGTCGATGATGCCGGTGGCGACCACTTTCAGGGCCGGCGAACGGAGCGCGAGCCGTCCTTCGAGCCGGCGGTCCTCGAGCGTCGCCTCGCCGGCCACCTGGACCATCGGCGCGGTCAGCCTCGCTTTCTTGCCTTTCCAGAATTGCGCCGGGGCGAGCCGGCCGGCGAGGCGGTAGCGGCCCTTCTCGGCGCGCAGTCGAAGGTCGGCGGTGCGCCGCCCGGAGAGGTCGAGGCGGGCGACCCCGTTCCACCGCGCCCAGCTGCCGTCGCCCTCGACGGTGAGGGCGATCGGCCGGCCGGTGCCGAGCATCGCCCCGGCGACTCCGCGCGCGGGCGAGGACAGCCGGACGTCGAGGTCGAAGCGGTCGCGGTCGGGCTCGGCGTCGAGGAAGAGCGACAGGCGGTCGCCGCCGTCCACTGCCGCGCTGAGCTTCACGAGGGCCCGGCCGGAGCGGACGTCCGCCTCGCCGGTGAGGCTTCCGACCCGCTCCTCGCCGGTCACCGCACTGCCGATCCTGAGCCGGGCGACGTCAAGACGTCCGACATGGATGTCGAAGCCGGGCAGGACCGGCCCGGGCTTCTCGCTGGGCCGGAGCCTCGGCAGGCGATGGAGCGTGGCGAGGCCGGATTCGAGGCGGTGGATGACGAGTCGGTTGGCGATCCAGGAGAGCGGCTTCCAGTCGACCTCGATCAGGGGCGATTCCGCGAACAGCCCCTGAGGGTCGTAGAGGCGGACGTCGCGAAATTTCGTGTCGCTCCAGATCGAGCCTTCGATCCGGCCGATTCGGATGCGCAGGCCCGAATCCGGGGCCATCGCTGCGATCCGGTCGGCGATGAAGCGATGTCCCGCGCCGGTGTCGAGCAGAACCGCCAGCGCGGCCGCCAGGAAGGCGAGGAGGAGAGCGAGGCCGACGGTCCATTTCGCCAGCCGGGACAGCCAGCGCCGGCGGCGCGGCGGCGGGGGCGGGGGATCCTCGCCTTCGTCCATCAGAAGGCCTGGCCGAGCGAGACGTAGACGGCGACCCGCGAATCGCCGCTTCGGGGGTTGAGCGGGGTTCCGACGTCGACCCGGATCGGGCCGAAGCGGGTGTGGTAGCGGATTCCGATCCCGGCCCCGAAGCGCAGATTGTCGAACTTGGGCAGAGGCGAGGTCGAGATGTTGCCGCCGTCCACGAACGGAACCACGCCCCAATTGCCGAAGCGGATCCGGGCCTCGACGGCGAATTCGGTGAGGCTCCGGCCGCCGATCGGATCGTCGAACACGGGATCGCGCGGCCCCAGCCGCTGGAAGCCGTAGCCGCGCACCGAGCCGCCGCCGCCCGCGTAGAAGCGCCGCGACGGGGCGATCCGGTCGCGTTCGGCGCCGAGGATGGTGCCGAGCCGGATCCGGCCGGCCAGGGTCACCGTCGGGGTGAAGGGCTGGTAGAGGCTGGCGTCGATCTGGGTCCGGGCATAGCCGAAGGTGCCGGACTGGAACGAGGCCTCGGGCGAGAAGCGCAAGGCGAGGCGATAGCCGACCGTCGGGTCGAGCAGGTCGTTCGATCCGTCGTAGCTGAGGCTGGCGGGAAGCGCGGCGATGAAGAAGGTGCGCCGGCGGGTCGTGCCGGTGTCGATGTCGACATCCTCCTCGTCGGTGGCGACGATCTCGCCGCCGGCCGACCAGGTCCATTTCTTCTGCCAGATGAGGTTGGTCTGCCGCTCGATCGCGGCGGCGAGAAGGGTGGTCCGGGCGTCATAGGCGGCGCGGTCGATATGGCTGAGAGCGAACTGGGCGGTCAGCACCTGGTCGCGGCGCAAATAGTTGTTGCGCCTCAGGACTGCGCCGACCAGCTGCTCCTGGGTCCCGAGGACTCCGCGGAAGGTGACCGCGCCTTCCGGCGGGAGCAGGTTGCGATGCTGCCAGCTCGCCTCGATCCTGACGCCCTCGCCGGTGCCGTAGCCGGCCTGGCCGGCGACGGTCCGCATCGGCGCCCGCTCCAGCGAGACGGCGAGATCGACGGTCTTGCCTTCGCCCGCCACCGGCCGGATCGCCACCGAGGAGACCAGCCCGGTGGCGATCAGGGCCCGCCGCAAATCCTCGACCAGCGGCGCCTGATAGGGGGCGCCGGGCTTCCAGCGCGCGATCGTCTGGATGTGGCCGGCGCTGAACAGCGGACGTCCTTCGATCCGGATCCGCCCGAACTGCCGCGTTCCGTTCGGGTCGACCGGAAGGACGAGGGTCGCCGTCCGGGTCTCGTGGTCGAGCGCGATGTCCATCGCGCCGACTTCGGCGAAGGCATAGCCGCGCCTGCCGAGCTCGACCCGGAGCGCCGCTTCGCCCGCCGCCACCCGGGCGGCGTCGACCGGCTCGTTCGCCCCCACCGCGAAGGCCTCGCGAAGCGCCGGCTCGTCCGCGCCGGCGGAGTCGATACCCGGCAGGCTGACCTCGGCGAAGCGGTAGACGGGCCCGGGCTCGGCTTCGAGCGTGACGACCACCTCGCCGCCGGCCGCGGGCGCGGCCTCGACCCGGGTCCGGACCAGGGCGTCGTAATAGCCCCGGGCGCGAAGCAGCTCCGCCAGGAGATCGGCATCCTCGCGGGCTCGGCGGTCGATCTGGGCGGCGTTGGCCGGATCCTTGATGTTGCGGCCGAGCGTCGAGAGCGAATCGAACTGCGAGCGGAGCGCCGCCTCGGTCTCCGGATCGAGACCCTCGATTCGGACCGCGTAGCGGCGCTCGGCGGCGGAGTCGGCGATGCTGGTGTCGGGGGCGTCGGCGATCGGCAGGTCGGCGCCCTCGTCCACGTCGGGCCAGTCGACCCCGAGGTCCGGAAGCGGGTCGAGCGGCGCCGACGGGTCGAGCGGCGGCAAATCGAGCGGGTCCTCGGGCCGCGGCTGCTCCTGGGCGAGCAGCGCCCCGGGACAGGCGCACAGCAAAAGGGCGGCAAGCGCGGCCGCCACCCCCCGCCCCGCATCGATTTGAAACATGGGGCGAAACTAGCGGGCGGTGGAGGGACCCGCCAGCCGTAAGATTGCGGGGGCGCTTGTTGGAGCCGCTCTTCTTCGTCATTCCGGCGAAAGCCGGAATCCATGAACACGGCCGCTGTGATCCTCAAACGACAATGTTCATGGCTCCCGGATCAAGTCCGGGATGACGGAGCCTAATGCACCGGCCCGGTCACCGCTTCGTCGCGCATCAGCTCGATCATCCGTCCGACCTCGCGCCAGCGGCAGAAATGGACGAAATTGCCGAGGTCGCGGCTCCGGTCGGCGCGCAGGGCCGCCTCCGACCCGGCATATTGGCCGAAACGCTCGATCAGCCGTGCCGCCTCGGTGAAGGCGGCCGGCGCGAAGGCTGTCTGCTGAAGCAATCTTTCCCCCGGAACTGGTTTCCCGGCCTTCTAGCCCGCTCGGGTTTCGAAACCGCGCAGGGCGATGCTTGACCGGGCGTTCACCATCAATCCCTCCCGCGGAAGGAGGAATTGAGTCGCTCTCCTCTTCCTGCCACAAGCCGCCGATGTCCGAGCGCGGTCGAAACAGCCAGGCGGCGGGGTTCATCCTCGCGATCAGCATCCTCGGCGGAGCGGTGGCGGGGGCGATCGCCGGCGAGGCGAGCCTCGGCTTCCTCGCCGGGCTCGGCGCCGGAATATCGATCGCGCTCCTCTTCTGGCTGATCGAGCGCCGCCGCTGAGCCGGCGGCAAACGCGCAAATTGGTCCGATTTGGCAGGAATATTCCTAGACAAATAGGAAATCCCGATTATATATAGAACATAACACGAACAT
>DASQJV010000246.1:0-7752 GCA_035630855.1 Allosphingosinicella sp.
AACTAATCGGGGCTGGATTGCTCGCACGGAAACCTGTCTTTACTCCCGGAAAGGCGTCGAGCGACCGGATGAGCGCGGCAACGTGCCGGCGTGGAAGCGGGGGCGAGCCGCGGCCGGGTTCGAACCGGCGATCGAGGATCGGTTCAGCGGGCGGCGGAATATTGTCCCGCCGCCGCGCTGCCGGCCGGCAGGGCCGAAAGCGTCTCGACCGGATCGGCGCCGAGGGCGTCGTAGATGGCGCGGGCGGCGGTGGCGATCACCGCCGGCCGGTTGGAGCCGCCCCGGGCGAAGAAGGCGACCGCGATCCGGCGTCCGTGCGGAGTGGTGAGGAAACCGACGTCGCCGGTATAGCCCGAGAGCGTCCCGGTCTTGTGCTCCACGGTGGCCCCGGGAGGAAGGATGCCGCGGATCCGGTTGGAGCCCGTCGCGCAGCGCCGCATCATGTCGAGCAGGAGATGGCGGCTCTGCGGCTTCAGGGCCGAGCCGGAATCGATCAGCCGGAGCAGGCCGAGCATGGCGGTCGGAGTGCTCGAATCGCGAATATCGCGCAGATCCCTGCGGGCGCTGAGCAATTGGGCGATGGTCCGGTCCACCCTTATCCCGACGAGGCCGTGGGCGCGCAGCCAATTGTCGATCGCCGAGGGCCCGCCCAGGCTGGCGATCAGCAGATCGGTCGCTCGATTGTCGCTGTGGGTGATCATCGCGTCCATCAGGCTGAGCGCGGAGGTTCCGGCGATCGGATCGTCCAGGCCGCGCCGGCCGGAGTCGACCTCCGCGAGCCAGGCCGCCGCAACGGCGATCTTCATCGTGCTCGCCATCGGAAAGGCCTGGTGGCCGTTGAAGCTGATCGACTCTCCGGTCGTCAGGTCCAGGGCGGCGAAGCCGTACTCGCCGGGATTCTCCGCGGCCATGGCCGCCAGCCTTTGCTCGAGCGGCTGCAGGCGCGGCGACGATTCGGCCCATGCGGGCTGCGCGGCGGCAGCCACCAGGAGCCATGCAAGCAAAGCGACCAACCGCATCTTCTATGCCTCGAACAACAGAGGATCGGGCGCCCGACCCGCTCGTGCACCTCGGAGCGGAGGATAGCCGCTTCCGCCGGGGTTGCGATCAGGGAAAGGGGGTAGACGGGGCGGCCCGTCGCAGCCCGGGCCCGGGTCGCCGCTTCCGGACGCGATGGCGGCCGGCGCCAAGGTGGTGAGCCCTGCTGGGTTCGAACCAGCGACCTACTGATTAAAAGTCAGTTGCTCTACCGACTGAGCTAAGGGCCCCGACCGACCCTCCCACTAGGAGCGGGCCGATAGCGGGTCAACCGCGAGCCTTCTCGAATCGGGGCGGCGGGGGCGAGGCCGGACCCCGGCGTTCGCCGGGGAGCAGCCTCGCCGCGACCGTCAGGCGAAGATGTCGGCGAGCGCCTCGGTCCGGGGACCGTCCTTCCACTCACGCAGCTCGACGTAGAGCGAGGTGAGGATCACGCCCCACACCGCCGAGGTGATCGTTCCGGCGATGGCGTTGACGACCAGATAGCCCAGCGGCATGCTCCCGGCGCTGGACACGAGGCCCTCGACGCCGCCGTAGGCCATGACCCCGACCATCGCGATCACCGCGGTGAACATCCAGTAGAGGACGACGAGGACGAGGATCAGCCCGAAGATCTTCCAGCGGGCTCCGTCGGTCAGGCCCGAGCTTCGGCCGAGCGCCTCGATCGGGCCGAGTCGCTCCTCGACGAGCGCGGGCGCCGCCACCGACCACATGATGTAGAGGATGATCCCCGGAACGACCAGGAAGATCAGGCCGAGGCCGATGCCCAGCGCGCTCAGCAGGGCGAGCAGGAAGAGCGGAAGAGCGACCCGAAGCCCGGCCATGGCGGATTCGCTGAGGCTCGCCTTTCGTCCCTCGCTATACGCCACCGTCGCGCGCACCAGCGCCCCCTGGGTGATCATCGCCAGCAGGATGGCGACGACGGCCGAGAAGACGGTGAGGCCGATGGCGGCGGCGGTGCCCAGCGCCACGAACGCTTCGGGTCCGAGCACCTGGATGGCCCAGGTGAGCAGGAGTGAGGGCAGGGCGCCGAACAGGAAAGCGATCCCGAGCGTCGCCACCGGATTGCTGCGGATGGTCCCGAAGGCCCGGGTGAGGAGCCGTCCGATCGAGACGGTCCGATCCTCGCCGGATACTGCTGCCGTTGCCATGCTTATTCTCCCCCTTTTGTCCGCGGCGAGACTGGCTTCGCCCCGGCCGCCTGTCCAGCGCATTTTTGCCGTTGCGCCGGGCAGGGCTTCGTCTAATTCATGGATCGTCGGGCCGTCTCGGGCTCGGGGGAGGGATAAGATCGCGGGGCAGGGGCAGGATGCGGCAGGCGCCGCCGACGGATTGGCGGCGGCGCATGAAGCGCTGAAGGCCGATCCCTCGATCCAGTTCAACCTGCAGCCGGCGCCGCCGCCGCCCAGGGCGCCGCAATGGCTTCGCGATCTCTTCGAGTGGCTTGCCGAGGTGCTCGAGCCGGTCGGGCGGTTCATCCAGTGGATCGGAAGCTTCATGCCCGATGCCCCTTATGCCCGGATCCTTCTGTGGACGGTGCTGATCGGGGCGGCCGTGGGCCTCGCCTACATGATCTACCGGCGGATCGAGGAGGGCGAATGGCGGCTGCCCCGCCGCCGGCGGCCGGTCTACCTCGCCGCCGAGGCCGAGGAGGAGAGCTGGGCGCCGGAGGCGGCGCCGGCGCGATCCTGGCTTCGCGAGGCGGACGCGCTGGCGGCCCAGGGCCTCTACGCCGAGGCGGTTCACCACCTCCTCTTCCGCTCGATCGAGGATATCGGCCGGCGCCGGCCGAAGCTGGTCCGCCCGGCCCTGACCAGCCGCGAGCTCGCCCGCGCGGAGGCCTTGCCGGCGCCGGCGCAGAGCCTGTTCTCGCGGATCGCCGGGCTCGTCGAGCGGAGCCTGTTCGGGGGGCGGCCGGTGGCAGAGGCCGACTGGACGGCCGCCCGGGCCGCTTATGCCGACCTAGTGACGCCGGGGACCTGGCGGGGATGAGCGACCTCGCCATCGGCCGCGGCGTGCGCGCCGAAGGGATTTTCCGGCCGGCGACGGTCATTCTGGTCGTCGGCATCGGGATCGTCGCCTTCGCCGCGATGCTGATCCTCGGCGCCTATGCGCCCGACCTCCGCTCCACCCGCAACGGCGGCTCCCACGCTCTGTCCAACGCGGCGACCGGCTTCAGCGGGATCGTCCGGCTGGCCCGGGCGACCGGGCGCAATCCGCAGATCCAGCGCGGCGACCTGTTCCTCGACAGCGAGGATCTTCTCGTCCTCACCCCCCAGTCCGGGATGACCGAAATGGGGGAGGTGCTGGCCCGGCGTTCGACCAAGCCGACCCTGGTCGTGCTTCCGAAGTGGAATACGGTGGCCGACCCGGGCCGGACGGGCTGGGTGCGGGCGCAGGGCCTCAGGCCCGCCTTCGACCCGGAGAGGACGCTCGCCCCGGCCCACCGGCTGAAGGTGCAGCGCCATCGCGGTCGCGGAGCCCCGCTCCGGACCGTCGCCGGCGAGGCGCCGCCGGAGTTGCGGTTCATCGCCCCCGGCCCGCTGCAGACCGCCGCCGGCCCCGGCCTGAGGCCGATCGTGACCGATACCGCGGGCCGGATCGTCCTCGCCCGGCTCGGCGACCAGCCCCTGTACCTGCTCGCCGACCCCGACCTGATCTCGAACCGGGGCATGGCCGACCTGAACCAGGCTCGGGCGGCGCTCGCCATGCTCGACTTCCTCAACGCGACCGGGGCCGAGTCGATCGTCTTCGACGTCACCCTGAACGGCCTCGGCCGGGCCCGGAGCCCCCTCAAGCTGATGTTCGACCCGCCCTTCCTGGCCGCGACCCTGGCGATCGCCGCGGCGCTCCTTCTCGCCGGCCTGCAGGCGGTCTCGCGCTTCGGCCCGCCGCGCCGCCCCGAGCGGGCGATCGCCTTCGGCAAGGCGGCGCTCATCGACAATAGCGCCGCCCTCGTCCGCCAGGCACGGCGCGAGGCCGGGCTGGGCGGGCGCTATGCCGAGATGATAAGGGACAAGGCGGTGAGCGTGTTCGCCGTCCCGGCCCGGCTGAAGGGCGGCGCGGTCACCGACTATCTCGACAGGCTCGACGGCCGGCCAAGCTTCTCGGCCCTCGCTTCGGCGGCGGCCGAGGCCCGGAGCCGGGAAGAATTGCTCGCAGCGGCCCAGGCGCTGCATCGATGGCAGGGGGAGAAAACAGGGTGAGCGCAGGGGAAGTTCAGCAACTGGCGGCGACGATCCGCGGCGAGGTGGCGAAAGCGGTGGTGGGCCAGGAGGCGACGGTCGACCTGATGCTCGTCGCCCTGTTCGCCGGCGGCCATATCCTTCTCGAAGGGCCGCCGGGGACGGCCAAGACCCTGATCGCGCACAGCTTCGCCCGGGCGGTCGGGCTCGATTTCGGCCGGATCCAGTTCACCCCGGACCTGATGCCGGGCGACATCATCGGCGCCAATCTGTTCAATTTCCAGACGTCGACCTTCACCCTGACCCGGGGCCCGATCTTCACCGAATTGCTCCTCGCCGACGAGATCAACCGGACCCCGCCCAAGACCCAGGCGGCGCTGCTCGAGGCGATGCAGGAGCGGACGGTCACCATCGACGGCGAGAGCCTCGCTTTGTCCGAGCGCTTCATGGTCGTGGCGACCCAGAATCCGATCGAGCAGCAGGGCGTCTACCCGCTGCCGGAGGCCCAGCTCGACCGCTTCCTTTTCAAGCAGACGGTCGACTATCCCAGCGCCGAGGAGGAGCGGCGGATCATCGCCACCCACGGCGCCCGCCAGGCGGCGATGGAGCCGGAGCAATGGGGAGTCGAGCGGGTGACCGACGCCGCCGCGATCGGAGCCGCCCTGGCGGCGGTGGGCGAGGTCAGGCTGGTCGACGAGGTGATCGACTATATCGCGGCGCTGATCCGCGGCACCCGCGACGTCGCCGACCTCGAGACCGGCGCCAGCCCGCGCGCCGGCGCCATGCTCGCCGGCGCCGCCCGCGCCCGCGCCGCGATCGACGGCCGCGACTTCGTCATCCCCGACGACGTCAAGTCGCTGGCCCCCGCACTGCTTCGCCACCGGCTGATCCTGTCGCCCGCGGCCGAGATCAACGGCCGGGTGGTGGAGGACGTCGTCACCGACATCATCGAGGCGATCGAGGCGCCGCGTTGATCTACCCGACCCGCCTTGCCGTGCTTGCGGCGGCGGCCGGGGTTCCCTTCACCCTGGTCGTCGCGGCGGCGATGCCGGAGCGCTGGCATGTCGGCCTCGCCTGGCCGGTGGCGGTCCTCCTGCTCGCCCTCGCCGACGCCGTCACCGCCGTCCGCCACGGCGAGGCGAGGCTGGAAGCCCCGGGCTCGGCCTATGTCGGAGCGACGGTCGAGGCGATCGTCACCGTCACCCTCACCGGCCGTTCCACGCCCGCCGAGGCGGAAGTGGCGCTCGCCGCCGATCCGCTCATCGCCGTCGAGGACGACGGGCGGGTCCAGGTGGCGCTGGAGGAGGGCAGGGGAGCGGCGGCGATGCCGCTCGTCATGGCCCGGCGCGGCGCCGCCCGGCTCGACCATCTGTGGCTGCGCTGGCGGGGCCCGCTCGGCCTGGCCTGGCAGCAGAGGCGGATCGATCTCGATTCGACCATCCTGATCCTGCCCGACGTTCGCCCGGTCCAGGAGCGCGGAGCCCAGGTCTTCCAGCGCCACGCCCTCCAGGGGCTGATCGCCCAGATGAACCGGGGCGACGGCACTGATTTCGACGCCCTGGTCGAATATCGCTCCGGAATGGACCGGCGCGCCATCGACTGGAAGCAGTCCGCCCGGCACCGCAAGCTCCACGCCAAGGAATATAGAAGCGAGCGCAACAACCAGATCGTCTTCGCCATCGACGGCGGCCGGCAGATGTCGGAGCCGGTGGCCGGGCTGCCTCGGGTCGACCGCGCCGTCTCGGCGATGCTGCTCACCGGCTGGATCGCCCTCAAGCTCGGCGACCGGGTCGCGCTCCACGCGTTCGATTCGCGGCCCCGGATCGCCAGCGGGCTGATCTCGGGCTCGGCCGCCTTTCCCGAGCTCCAGCGCCTCGCGGCGAGCATCGACTATAGCGGCGAGGAGACCAATTACACCTTCGCCCTGACCACGCTCGCCACCCGCCTCACCCGCCGCTCGATGATCGTCCTGTTCACCGAGTTCACCGACCTGACTTCGGCCGACTTCATGGTCCGGGCGGCCAAGAGGATGGTCGAAACCCATCTCCTGCTCGTCGTCGTCCTTCGCGACGAGGAGCTGGAGACGATCGCCGACGCCCTGCCCGAAGGGCCCGACGACGTCACCCGGGCGGTGACCGCCGCGGCGCTGATCCGCGACCGCCGGCTGGTCCTGACCAGGCTCCAGCATCTCGGAGTCCATGTCATCGAGAGCGAATATGACCGGGTCGGCGACCGGCTCGTCGCCGGCTATATCGACCTCAAGCGGAGGAATTTGCTGTGAGCGGTCCCGCCTCGGCGATGGTCGAATCCCGGGCGGTGGTGGTCAACGCCAGCCGTTTCCGAGCCGCTCACGAAGCGGACTGGGAGCGGCTCGAGCAGCTGGTGACCCGGATGGAGAAGAGATCCATCTCCGCCCTCTCCGACGACGACATACTCGCTCTTCCCCTGCTCTACCGGACGACCCTGTCCTCGCTCGCCGTCGCCCGCGACACCTCGCTCGACCGGAGCCTGATCGTCTATCTCGAGCAGCTCTCGACCCGAGCCTATTTCCAGATCTACGGGGTCCAGACCTCGGTCGGGCGCCAGCTCGGGCATTTCTTCGCGCGCGGCTGGCCCGAGGCGGTCCGGGGCCTGTGGCGCGAGACCCTGGTCTGCGTCTTCCTCACCCTCGCCAGCGCCGTCGTCGCCTACCTCCTGGTCCGGAGCGACCCGAGCTGGTTCTTCGGAATCATCCCGCAGGAGCTGGCCGGCGGGCGCGACCCGTCCGCCAGCGCGGAAGCGCTGCGCAACACGCTCTACGAGCGCCACGACGACATGCTGACGACGTTCGCGACCTATCTCTTCACCCACAACAGCCAGGTCGCGATCTTCGCCTTCGCGCTCGGTTTCGCCTTCGCGGTGCCGACCGTCCTGCTCATCCTCTACAACGGGCTGATGCTGGGCGCCTTCTTCGCGGTCTTCGCGGCGCACGGCCTGGCCTTCAACCTCGGCGGCTGGCTGGCCATCCACGGCACGACCGAATTGTTCGCGATCAACATCGCCGGAGCGGCGGGGATAAGGATCGGAATGGCGATCGCCTTCCCCGGACGCGACACGAGAACCGAATCCGCCGTCCGCGCCGGACGCTCGGCGGCGGTCGCCATGGGCGGCACCGTGGCGATGCTGGCGGTGGCGGGCCTGCTCGAGGGGATCGGCCGGCAGACGGTGGTCGACGACTTTTCCCGCTATGCGATCGGAGCCGCGATGCTGGCCGGATGGCTGACCTATTTCTACATGCCTCGAAAGGGCCGCCGCCCTGTCTGACCGGTCCCTCGTCCACCGCTCGATGCGGCGAAGCTTCGTCACGCCGGAAGGGGTCGACCTCCAGCTCGAGCTCGGCGCCGCCGGAACGCGGGCGGCGGCGTTCCTGCTCGACGCTCTGATGATCCTTGCCTTGCTCATCCTGATGACCCTCGCCCTCGCCTTCCTTTCGGCGGCGTCGAAGGGCGAGTGGATCATGATCCTGTGGTTGCTCGGCTTCTTCGTCGTC
>DASQJV010000247.1:0-3613 GCA_035630855.1 Allosphingosinicella sp.
CCTATATGCTGTCGATCGGCACGGCGAGCTGGTCGCAGGGCGTAGTGCTCCGGGAGGAGCCCGGCAAACCGGGAATCATTCGGTCGCTATGGGGACGCCAGCTCGTTCAAACAACTATGGCGGCGCAGGAAAGCCTCGCACTTCGGCAGATCAAGGTGCTGCTGCGCAATCGGCATGTGCGGATCGACCAGGAGCCCGATTCCGAGCGCGCCGCCGAGATACGGGCGCTCGACAATGCGAGCCCGGAGGCTTTCGACGCGCTCACCTATGTTGCCGGCGAGGCTTGGGAGGAATGTCAAAGCCGCCAGCGTCTTCTCGACGACCATCGGCTGCGCGACTTTTTCTCGCGCTAGCGGCCCAGCGCGGCCAGCTGCTCCTCCAGCCTGCCGAAATCGATCCCCGTCCTGAGCGCGTCCATCCCGTCGACGACGAAATAGCGCGGCTGGAAGACGTCCGAGCGGTAGGGCGTGCGGAGCACACGCTCGAGATCGAAGGGCAGCCGCTCCGGCCTGGCGCTGTCCAGCGCATAGGCCGCCTCGCCGAAGCTCGAGGCGAGGCCCGCCCCGTAGAGCCTCAGCGCGCCGTCCTCCAGCGCCACTCCGAACTCGACGGTGAACCAGTAGAGGCGCGAGAAGATCGCGACCTTCCCAGCCGCGACCGCCTTCAGCCCTTCCTCGCCGAGGCGCTGCATGAAGTCGGCGAACCACGGCTCGGCGAGCAGTGGGACATGGCCGAACACGTCGTGGAAGACGTCGGGCTCCTCGAGATAATCGAGGCTGGTGGCCGGGCGGATGAAATTGCCGGCCGGGAATTGCCGGCGGGCGAGATGGGCGAAGAAGATCTCGTCGGGAAGAAGCCCGGGGACCGCGACCACCGTCCATCCCGAGCGGGCGAACAGGCGCTCGTTGAGATCGTCGAAATGGGGAATCCCCGAGCGCGACAGGAGCAGCGAATCGAGCCCCCGCTCGAACGCGGCGACGGCCCGGCCGGCGAGCTTGCGCCTCTGCCGGGCGTAGAGGATGTCCCACACCCGATGCTCCTCGGCCCCGAAGCGCTCCCAGCTCTGCGGGATGGTCCAGTCCTCCGCCGTGCCCGGCGGACGCGCCGGCGGCGGCGGCAAAGTCTCGGTGAAGTCGGTGAACATCGAAGGTCTCTCCACGTGAAAAACCCCGCCCGGAGGTCCGGACGGGGTCGGTTTGAAGCCTGGCTTGTTAAGCGCGCTTTATTCCGGTCCCGCCCGAGCGATTCCGTAATAATAATAGCTGGAAGCCGCGGCGGAGATCGTCGCGAGAGTGCAGGCGGTGGCGCGCATCGGCTTCATCCTTCGGAGGCTGACTGATGGCGCCCGTTTTGTCAACGCGAGGCTGAGCCGGCGCTGAACACCATCGTCATCCCGGCAAAAGCCGGGATCCGCCGGGGTGACGGAAAGGTTAGGGCAGCTCCCGCGCCGCCTCGAGCACTTCCTCGGCGTGCCCCGGCACCTTCACCTTGCGCCACACCTTCTGGACGACCCCGACCCGGTCGACGAGGAAGGTGGCGCGCTCGATGCCCATATATTTGCGGCCGTACATGCTCTTCTCGACCCAGGTTCCGAAGGCCTCGCAGACCGAGCCGTCCGAATCGGTCGCGAGCGCGACCTTGAGGCCGTATTTGTCGGTGAACTTGCGGTGCGCCTTGGCGTCGTCCTTCGACACTCCCAGGATCCAGGTGCCGGCATTCTTGAACTCGTCGGCGAGCGTGGTGAAGGCCTGGGCCTCGGCGGTGCAGCCGGAGGTGTCGTCCTTGGGATAGAAATAGAGGACCAGCTTCTGGCCGGTGAAATCGGTGGGGCTGATCGCCTTGCCCTCGACGCTGGTCAGCTTCACGTCCGGAACCTTGTCGCCTTCGCTCAGCATGCTCATTCTCCCGACGCCACCCGGCGCCACAGCTCCGCCACCCTCTGCCGCGCCGCGTCGTGCGCCGCAAGCAGAGCCTTCCAGTCCGGCAGCCCGCAGGCCGCCGCGACCAGCGGCCGGGTCTCCTCGGGCGGCTCGTCCGAGGCCGGCGAGACCAGCCGGAACATGACCAGCATGCGGGTCAGCAGGCGGAGCGCCGGGTCGATCTCCTCGGAGACCAGGCCGGCGGCGACGAGCTCCTCGAGCGCGTCCTCGAGATGGGGATAGAGCCCGATATTGTGCCTGAGCTGGAGGGTGTGGACGGCGAATTCCAGGTCGACCAGCCCACCCGGGCCGAGCTTGATGTCGAACCGTCCCCGGGGGGCCTTGTGGGCGGCCATCTCGGCCCGCATGGCGACCGCGTCGGCGACGAGCCGCTCCGGATCGCGCTTCCTGGCGAGAGTCGAATCGATCACCGCCTGGAGCTCGGCCCGTCCCTCCGCCGAGCCGAAGACCGGTCGGGCCCGGGTCAGCGCCATATGCTCCCAGGTCCAGGCCTGCTCGCTCTGGTAGCGCTCGAAGCTCTCCAGGCTCACCGCGAGCATCCCGTCGGTCCCGGAGGGGCGGAGCCTGGTGTCGACGTCGTAGAGCGGCCCCGAGGCGGTCGGGACGCTGAGGGCCGCGGTGACCCGCGGCGCGAGACGGTTGAAATAATCGGTCGCCCGGAGCGGCCGGGGTCCGTCCGATTCGGCTTCGTGGGTGCCGCTGAACAGATAAACGAGATCGAGGTCGGAAGCGTGGGTCAGCGCCTCGCCGCCGAGCCGGCCGAGGCCCATGACGAGAAGCTCGGAGCCGCGAACCCGGCCGTGGACCACCTCGAACTCGGCGGCGGCGGCCCGGGCGAGGACGTTGATCGCGGCTTCGGCGATGCGCGAATAGCCTTCCGCGGCCTCGATCGGATCGGAATGCGCGACGATCAGCTGGACCCCGAGCGCGAAGCGGCGCTCGTTCACCCGCCGCCTGACCCGGTCGAGGACCAGCTGATAATCCTCCCCCTCCCGGTCCGAGCGGGAGAAGTCGCGGATCAGCTCCCCGACCGTCGGAACCGGCTCGAAGGCCGAGGCGTCGACCAGCCCGTCGAGCAATTGCGGCCGCCGGCCGAGCTGCTCGGCGAGCGCGGGCGCGTGGCTGAGGATGGTCCCGAGATGCTCGGTGAGCCCGGGCCTCGCCTCGAGCAGCCGGTAGAAATTGACCCCGCTGGGCAGGCGGGTGACGACGTCGTCGAACCGGTTCATCGCCCGCATCGGGTCGGGCGCCCGGCCGAAGGCCTCGATCAGCACCGGCAGCATCGCCTCGAACGCCTCGCCGGCCGCCGCCGTTCGGAGCGAGCGCGCCTTGCCGCCGCGCCAGCCCTCGATCCGCAGCCGGGCCGAGACGGGATCGTCGAAGCCTGACTGGCGCAGATGCGATTCCAAGGCGTCCGGATTGAGCGGGATTCGCTCCTCGCCATGGCCGGCGAGGCCGTCGTACAGCTCGCCGCACCGGCTCACCGGCGCCTCCAGCAGGCCGAGCAGCGCCTCGCCCGAAGCGGCTCCGTGCAGACGGGCGACATTGTCGAGCGCCTCCGGATCGGCGGGGAGGGCGTGGGTCTGGCGGTCGTCGACCATCTGCAGCCGGTGCTCGACCGTCCGCAGCAGCCGGTAGGCCCCGGCGAGGTCGTCGGCGGCGTCGGCGGGGAT
>DASQJV010000248.1:0-8294 GCA_035630855.1 Allosphingosinicella sp.
GGAAACCTCGCTAATCCCGTCGTCCCGGCGAAAGCCGGGACCTCGGGCAGACCCGCCGAGGCTTATCGACCTGAGGTCCCGGCTTTCGCCGGATGACGATCCTCCACCAACCTCCCCGCTTTTTCGACGAACGGGCTTGCAACCTGCTACGTTTGTGGCATGCTACAGGTGTAGCAGCAAGGACCCCGAGTCGATGATCGCCAGCCTTCCGCGCCGCGAGCGCGAGATATTCGAGATATTGTGCAGCGCCGGCGAGGCGACGGCGGCGGACGTGCGCCGGGCGATGGCCGACGCGCCCAGCCACAGCGCGGTGCGGACCATGCTCGCCCGGCTCGAGGCCAAGGGCCTGGTCAGGCACCGCGCCGAGGACCAGGCCTATGTCTACAGGAGCGTTCCGCAGCCGGCCAAGGTCCGCGAGACGGCGCTCCGGCAGATGGTCAAAACCTTTTTCGACGGGTCGGCGGCGAGCGCCGCGACGGCCCTTCTCGGCCTTTCCCAATCGCTGAAGCCCGAAGAGCTCGACGCGCTGCAACGCGCGATCGACGAGGCAAAGGAGCGCGACCAATGAGCTATGACTTCCTGATCGAGATGGCCTGGAAATCGGCGGCGATCGCCGGCGGCGCGCTCCTCCTCGCCGCGATGCTCCGGTCGCGGGCGGCGGCGGACCGCGGAGCGGTGCTCAAGGTGGCCGTGGCGCTG
This sequence comes from Allosphingosinicella sp., assembly GCA_035630855.1. Classification (GTDB taxonomy): domain Bacteria; phylum Pseudomonadota; class Alphaproteobacteria; order Sphingomonadales; family Sphingomonadaceae; genus Allosphingosinicella. The sequence goes on from DASQJV010000248.1 coordinate 700, forward strand.
CTCCTGGCGCTTCCCGCCATCGCCCTGTTCGCCCCGGCGCTCGAGATCGAGACCGCGGCTCCGGCCCAGGCCGAGGCCGCGGCCCAGGCCCCGGCGGCTCTGCCCGCTTCGCTCGCCGCCGCTCCTTCGGCGGCGGACGAGGCCGCCCCGGCTCCCATGCTCGCGGCCGAGCCTTCGTCCGGCGGCAATTGGGACGATCCCAGCCTGCTCTTCTTCCTGCTCTATCTCGGCGGCGTGACGATGGTCGGCGGGCGGCTGCTGGCCGGGCTGTGGACTCTGCGGCGCTGGACCCGCGGCTCCGCCGAGGTCGAGGCTCCGATATGGCGCGACGCGCTCGCCCGCGCCGGCGGCGTCCCGCTCGGGATCCGGCTTCTCGCCTGCGACGAGGCGAGCTCGCCGCTGAGCTGGGGCCTTCGCAATCCCGTCATCCTGCTCGACCGCGACACCCTGCGCTCGCCCGGTGAAGCCGACGCCATCCTCGCCCACGAGGTCGCCCATGTCGCCCGCCGCGACTGGCCCTCGCTGATCCTGTCGCGCCTCGCCGTCGCCCTGTTCTGGTTCAACCCCCTGGTCTGGAGGCTCGACCGCGAGGTCGCCCAGCAGGCCGAGGAGGCCGCCGACAGCGACGCCGCGGCGACGGTCGAGCCGGCGCGCTACGCCCAGACCCTGCTCGACTGGGCGCGGCTTAACGGCGCCGGCGCGCTTCCCGCCAACGCCATCGCCGCCGGCGAGCCGGGCCTGTCCCGGCGGGTGAAGGCGATCCTCGACGGCCGAGTGTCGCGCCGCTCCGGCTCGGCCTGGGCGGTGGCGGCGATGCTCGGCTGCGCCGCCTTCGCCGCTCCGGTCGCCGCGCTCGATTTCGTCGAGGCCGCGCCCGAAGCGCCGCCGTCGCCTGCGGCGCCTGTCACTCCCGCGGCCTTGCAGGCTGCTCCGGCTCCGGCGGCGGCTCCGGCTCCGCTCGCCGGGGTGCCGGTCGCTCCGGCGCCGCTGGTCCCGCCGGCTCCGGGCGCCGCCGTTCCGGCGCCGCTCGCGCCGCTCGCCGCCGGTCCGGGCCGGCCGGCTCTGGCGCCGGTCGCTCCGCTCGCCCTGGCTGCAGCGATGCAGGCCCGGACGCCCCGCCCGCCGCGTCCTCCGCTTGTCGACGGAGCCGCGATCGAGGCCGAGGTCGAGCGCGCCGTCGCCGAAGCGATGCGCTCGGTCGACATCTCCGCCGTCGCCAGCCGGGCCTCGGCCGAAGCCGCGGTGGCGGTCGCCGAGGCGATGAAGCACGGCGCGGTCGGGATGGAGGCCGGTGCCCGCAGCATGGAGGCGGGCGCCGAGCGGATGCGCGCCGAGGCCGCGAAGCTGAAGAGCAGCAAGGCCTATCGCGAGGATCTGATCCGCCGCGGCGCCGCCCGCGGCGAGCATGTCACCCACGAGGAGCTGCTCGAAGCCGCCGACGAGATGGAGGAAGGCGTCGAGGACATGCGCGAAGGCGCCCGGGAAATGCGCCAGGCCGCCGAGGACATGCGCAAGGGCAAGCACGATTAAGGCCCGTCCTTCCCATCGCGGAGCGATGGGGAGGGGGACCAGGCGGAGCCTGGTGGAGGGATAGAAGGCGGGTAAGCAGGCGGTTCGCTCGAGATCCTCAGATTCGGCGTCGGCTACCCCTCCACCACACTTCGTGTGGTCCCCCTCCCCATCTGGCGATGGGGAGGATAGAACGGGCGTATGTCCCCGCGTGTCCTCGCCGCCGTCGCGCTCGCTCTGTCGAGCTGCGCTTCCGCCCGCGCCGCCCCCGCCTACGACGTCGTGATCCGGGGCGGTACGATCTACGACGGAAGCGGTGGAGCGCCTTATGCCGGCGACGTCGCCCTCAAGGGCGACCGCATCGCGGCCGTCGCTCCGCGCATCGCGGGCAAGGGGCGGACCGAGGTCGACGCCCGCGGCCTCGCCGTCGCGCCCGGCTTCATCAACATGCTGAGCTGGGCGGCCGAGCCCCTGATCCGCGACGGCCGGGCGCAGAGCGACATCCGCCAGGGCGTCACCCTGGAAGTGATGGGCGAGGGCTGGTCGATGGGCCCGTTCAGCCCGGCCCAGAAAGCCGAGGCCGAGGCCGAGCAGACGATCGCCCCCCGCTACCCGATCGGCTGGACGACTCTCGGCGAGTTCCTCGCCTTCCTCGAGCGGAGGGGAGTCAGCGTCAACGTCGCCTCGATGGTCGGAGCCTCGACGGTCAGGGTCCATGAGCTCGGCCGCAACGACGTCGACCCCACGCCCGAGCAGCTGGAGCGGATGCGCGTGCTGGTGCGCCGGGCGATGGACGAGGGCGCGATGGGGGTCGGCTCCTCGCTCATCTACGTCCCCGCCGTCTATGCCGAGACCGACGAGCTCGTCGCTTTGGCGAGCGAGGCGGGCCGGTGCGGCGGAATTTACATCAGCCATATGCGGAGCGAAGGCGGCCGGCTGCTCGAGGCGATAGACGAGCTGGTCGAGATCAGCCGCCGGTCCGGCGCGCGCGCGGAAATCTACCATCTCAAGGCCGCCGGCCGGTCCAACTGGCCGCTGATGGACGAAGCGCTCGCCCGGATCGAGGCGGCGCGGGCGTCGGGAGTCCCGGTCACCGCCGACATGTACCTCTACGCCGCCTCCGGCACCGGCCTCGATTCGACGCTCCCTTTCTGGGTCCGCGAAGGCGGGACGAAGGCGATGCTCGACCGGCTCGCCGACCCCGCCGTCCGAGCCCGGGTCGCCGCCGAGATGCAAAGCGGGTCGCGCGACTGGACGACGGTCCAGCCGGTCGGCTTCGCCAACCCCGCGCTGCGGATCCATGCCGGCAAGCGGATGCCCGAGATCGCGGCCTCGCTCGGCAAGAGCGTCCAGGAGGCCGCGATCGACCTCATCGTCGAGGACCGCAGCGGGGTCGGGACCGTCTTCCACTCCATCTCCGAGGACAATGTCCGGAAGGTACTGGCGAGGCCCTGGGTCAGCTTCGGCTCCGACGCGGCGGCGATCGCGCCCGAGCCGCCCTTCACCGACAAGGAGGTCCATCCCCGGGCCTATGGCAATTTCGCCCGGCTGCTCGGCCGCTACGTCCGCGACGAGAAAGTGGTGAGCCTCGCCGAGGCGGTGCGGCGGCTGACCTCGCTCCCCGCCGACAATCTGAGGATCGCCGACCGCGGCCGGCTGAGGCGCGGCTTCCACGCCGACCTCGCCATCTTCGACCCGGCGAGGATCGCCGACACGGCGACCTACGAGAAGCCGCACCGCTATGCGGTCGGAATGCGCCACGTCTTCGTCAACGGGGTGGCGGTGCTCCGCGACGGCGAGCATACCGGCGCGAAGCCGGGCCGCTTCGTGCGCGGGCCGGGATGGAGGAGATGCAAGTGAGCGATCAACTAAATCCTCCCCGCGATTTCGCGGGGAGGGGGACCAGGCGGAGCCTGGTGGAGGGGTTCTTGGAGCTCAGAAAGAATCCCTCCACCGCGCTTCGCGCGGTCCCCCTCCCCGGCAGATGCCGGGGAGGAATTACGGGCGCCCTCGCCCTCCTCCTCGCCGCCTGCGCGACGGCGCCCTCCGCCCCCGTCTACGACACCGTCATCCGCGCGGGCACCATCTACGACGGCGGCGGCGGAGCGCCCTACAAAGGCGACGTCGGGCTCCGCGGCGATCGGATCGCCTATGTCGGCCCGCGCCTCGACGGCTCCGCCCGGACCGAGATCGACGCGTCCGGGCTCGCCGTCGCGCCGGGCTTCATCAACATGCTGAGCTGGGCGAACGAGACCCTGATCGCCGACCCGAAGGGGCAGAGCGACATCCGCCAGGGAGTCACCCTCGAGGTGATGGGCGAGGGCGAGTCGATGGGCCCGATGTCCGAGGAGATGAAGCGGCTCGAGACCCAGCGCCAGGGCGACATTCGCTACCCGATCGAATGGACCAGCCTCGGCGGCTATCTTTCGCATATGGAGAGGAAGGGCGTCTCGCCCAACGTCGCCAGCTTCGTCGGAGCGACCACGGTCCGGGTCCACGAGCTCGGCGAGGGCGACGTCGATCCGACCCCGGCGCAGCTCGACCGGATGCGGGCGCTGGTGCGCGAGGCGATGAACGAGGGCGCGATGGGTCTCGGCTCCTCGCTCATCTACGCTCCCGCCTTCTTCGCCGAGACTCCGGAGCTGATCGCCCTTGCCCGGGAAGCCGGCAAATGCGGCGGCATGTATATCAGCCACATACGCGACGAAGGTCCCAAGCTTCTGGAAGCGATCGACGAGCTGGTGGCGATCTCGGAAGCGTCGGGCGCTCCGGCGGAAATCTACCATTTCAAGCAGTCCGGCCGTCCGAACTGGGGCAAGATCGACGCGGCCATCGCGCGGGTCGAGGCGGCCCGGGCGCGGGGGCTCAGGATCACCGCCGACATGTACACTTATCCGGCGAGCTCGACCGGGCTCGACGCGTCGATGCCGCTGTGGATCCAGGAGGGCGGGATCGAAAAGTGGGTGGCGCGGCTCAGGGACCCGGTCCAGCGCGCCCGGGTGCTGGCCGAGATGCGCTCCGGCGCCTCCGAGGACAGCGCACTGGTGGTCAAGGAGCCCTCGAAGGTGCTTCTCCTCGGCTTCAAGAACCCGGCCCTGAAGCCGCTCACCGGCAAGACCCTCGAGGAAGTCGCGCGCGAGCGCGGCAAGACCGCCGAGGAGACCGCCGCCGACCTCATCGTCGAGGACAACAGCCGGATCCAGGTCGCCTATTTCTCGATGAGCGAGGACAATGTCCGCCGCGAGGTGGCGCTGCCCTGGATGAGCTTCGGCTCCGACGCGTCGGCCCAGGCGCCGGAAGGCGTGTTCCTCAAGTCGAGCACCCATCCCCGCGCCTACGGCAATTTCGCGCGGGTGCTCGGCAAGTTCGCCCGCGACGAGAAGGTGGTGACCCTGCAGGACGCGATCCGGCGGATGACCTCGTGGCCGGCGGGCAATCTCGGAATCAGGGACCGCGGAGCGCTGAAGGCGGGTCATTTCGCCGACCTCGCCATCTTCGATCCCGCGACGATCCGCGACAACGCGACCTTCCCGAAGCCGCAGCAATATTCGACCGGAATGCGCCACGTCTTCGTCAACGGAGTCCATGTGCTGAAGGACGGCGAGCATACGGGGGCCACGCCAGGGCGGTTCGTGAAGGGTCCGGGCGCGGGCAAATGCCCCGCGTCATAGGGCGCCGTACGGCTTGGGTTCGCTACCGCGCCGGAACCACCGAATAGGAATAAGGCACGTAGAGATAGACCTCGGTGAGGCTGGCCCGGGTCCATTCGACGGGGCGGTCGAGGCCGTCGGCACGGACGGCATAAGCGGGGCCGAGCCGGGCCGAGGCCGCCCGCGCGTCGGCGGCGACGAGGTCGAGGATCGCGGCCCGATACTGGTCCGGACCGACCACCGACAAGGTCAGGTCGCCGTCCTTCTCCATCTCCGCCCGTCCGACCGCGGGGACCGCCTTGACGAACGCCTCGATCCGCTCGAGCGCGGCCTTCGCGTCCATCCCTGCGGAGAGGCGCGTCTTGACCAGGAAGCTGACCTGCTCGACGTCGTCGCGGTCGTCATCCTCCTCGATCTCGAGGTTGCGGTAATTGGCGAGGGTCAGCGGCTCGACTACATACTGGCCGGTCGCGAGCTCGATCCCGCCGCGCTTCCCGGCGAGCTCGATCGCCTTCCTCACCATCCCGAAGATCTCGTCGCGGCGCTTCTGCTCGTCGCGCGTGTCGCCGACGATGGTCACGACCTGGACCGCGAAGTCGGCGACGCGCTTCAGGCCGATGGCCGGGGGGCGGGATTCGATCGGGGTCACCGAGTCGAAATCGGCTCGCGGGATCCGCGAGCCGGTGACGATGATCTCGCTTTCGCCGATATTCTGGGCGGCGGCCGGCGCCGCCGGGAGCAGCGACGCGGCGCAGAGAAATGCGAAGAGCCGGGCCCTCATCCTCGCCACCTAGCGCCGGACCGGAACGACGGTGTAGCTGTAGGGGACGTAGAGGAAGACCTCGGTCAGGGTCGCCCGCGACCATTCGACCGGCCGGTCGAGGCCGCGCGCCTCGACGGCATAATCCGGGCCGAGCCGGGCGGCGATGGCGCGGGCGTCGGCGGCGACCGCGTCGACGATCCGGCCGCGATACTGGTCGGGGCCGACCACCGACAGGGTGAGCGACCCGGAAGCGGCCATCTGCGCCCGTCCCACCGGCGGCACGGCCTTGACGAAGGCCTCGATCCGGTCGAGCGCCGCCTTGGTGTCGCCGGTCGCCGGCAGCCGCGCCTTGACGAGGAAGTTGACCCGGTCGGTGTCCGGCCGGCCGTCGTTGAACCAGGGCAGGTTCTGGTAGTTGGCGAGGGTGAGCGGCTCCACGACCAGGGTTCCGGTGGAGAGCTCGACCCCGCGCTGAGCGGCGAGCGCGATCGCATTCCTGACCATGGCGAGGATCTCGTCGCGCCGCTGCGGGAGCTCGCGCGTGTCGCCCGCGATCGAGACATATTGGACTGCGTAATCGGCCGTGCGCTTGAGTCCGATCAGCGGCATGGACGCATAATCGCCGCTGACCGCGCTGCGCCGGCTCCCGGTCACGATGACTTCCGCGCTTTCCATGTCCTGCGCGGCCGCCGGCGCCGCGAGCGCGAGCATCATGAGGGCCAAGACTGTTCCGCGCATCGCAAATCCCCCAAAGCCGATCGGTCGAAGGTCCGCCGCCACCGGCGCGGTGTCAAGCGGGCAACCGAAGCGGCTGCGAAAGGTTGGGCAGCCAGCAGCAGGAGCCGCCCATGAGATTGTTCTTCCTCCTCGTTCTCATCCTCCTCGCGGGCTGCGCGTCCACCCCGCCTCGGGAAGGGCAGGGCGATGCGCCGCGGATCGATGCGGTCCGGATGTCGAACATTGTCCGCACCCTCGCCTCGGACGAGTTCGAGGGGCGGGCTCCCGGGACGGCCGGCGAGGCGAAGACGATCGCCTATATCGCCGAGCAGTTCCGGCTCGCCGGGCTCGAGCCCGCCGGGGAGGATGGCGGCTGGACCCAGCGCGTCCCGCTGGTCCGGACCCAGCTGCGCAAGGGGGGCAGGGTGACGGTGGCGATGAACGGCCGGACGATCCCGCTCCGAGTCCCCGAGGACGTCTATCTCTCGACGGTGCGCGAGACGGCGCGGGCCCGGATCGAGGACGCTCCGATGGTGTTCGTCGGCTACGGAGTGACCGCGCCGGAGCGGGGATGGGACGATTTCAAGGGCGTCGACCTCACCGGCAAGGTCGCCGTCTTCCTTGTCAACGATCCCGATTTCGAGGCGGCGGCCACGGATTCGGTGGCGGGGCGGTTCGGTGGCCAGGCGATGACCTATTACGGCCGCTGGACCTACAAGTTCGAGGAAGCGGCGCGGCGCGGCGCCATCGCCGCTTTGGTCGTCCACGAGACGGCGGGCGCGGGCTACGGCTGGAACACGGTGCAGGCGCCGGGCGGCGAGAATTACAACATCGTCCTCAAGCCCGGCGCCCGGCAGCCGGTCCTGCTCCAGGGCTGGATCCAGCGCAGCGTCACCGAGGACCTGTTCGGCCGCGCCGGGCTCGATTTCAGCTCGGTCAAGCGGCTGGCGCAGACG
>DASQJV010000249.1:0-3159 GCA_035630855.1 Allosphingosinicella sp.
GCAGATAGCAGGATAGCATCGGAGATTGTCGTAATCCTTGAGCGCTTTGTGATCGGGTCCGAGATATCGACCTCAATCTCCTCGCCTGTGCGAACGTGAGGAAGGACCAGCCCCAGCTCGTCCTTCTGTCGAATGATTGGAGAAATTATCGCGTCGACGGCCTCAGCATACCGTTTGGATTTTTCCGGCTGGGCCAAAATTTCCGACAGCCCTAACACGTCGACATACGCAACGATTCTACGTTCGAAGCGATTCATAACGGAGCGGCCCCTTTTGCGCCTTCACGTCTCCGCGTGTAAAACTCGAGCGCTGACCACGGTCAGGCCGAGGGACAGACGTTTCCCGATTAGTTCAGCGCAAGATCACCCACTGCCAAACTTGGCGATCTACTTCCAACCCTACGCCGCCTCGGACTGATGCGTCGAATCCCCCTCGCCCGGCGCCGGCCGCTTGTCGAAGACCTCGTCCACAAGCCCGAAGGCCTTCGCCTCGTCCGCCCCGAAGAACTTGTCGCGCTCGACGGCGCTCTCGATCGCCTCGATCGACTGGCCGGTGTATTTCGCCATCAGCTCGTTCATCCGGTGGCGGATGCGGAGGATCTCCTTGGCCTGGATCTCGATGTCGGTGGCCTGGCCCTGGGCGCCGCCGGAGGGCTGGTGGACCATGATCCGGGCGTTGGTCAGGGCGACCCGCATGCCGGGCTCGCCGGCGCAGAGCAGGAAGGCGCCCATGGAGGCGGCCTGGCCGATGCAGACCGTGCCGACCCGCGGGCGGATGTACTGCATGGTGTCGTGCATCGCCATCCCGGCCGTCACCACCCCGCCCGGCGAGTTGATGTACATGAAGATGTCCTTCTTCGGATTCTCGCTCTCCAGATAGAGGAGCTGGGCGGTGACCAGAGTCGCCATATGGTCCTCGACCTGGCCGGTGACGAACACGATCCGCTCCCTCAGCAGCCGCGAATAGATGTCGAAGCTGCGCTCGCCGCGGTTCGACTGCTCGATCACGATCGGGACGAGGCCGGCGATGATGTCTTCATGGTCCATGATGGGGAGGCGTCCTGCTGCGGGTTGCGTTGTCGGACACACATCGGAGCATAAGCGCAAAGGTTCAAGCCCCGGCGCCCCCTCCCCTCTTGCACCCGCTTTCCAGTTGCGGCACGTAATTATCGAGCGGGAGGCGGGAATGCGGCATTATCGGGTGAACAAGCTCGCCAAGGCGGGCGGCGTGGTGGTCAAGCGCAAGGACATATTGGCCAATAACGACGCTCAGGCCGTGGCCCGGGCCGAGGCCGACGACGACTGCCCGATCTGCGACGTCTGGCGCGACGGCGAGAAGATCGGCTCGATCACCTGACCCCGCGGAGCGGAGTCAGCCTCCGCCCAGTGGAATGGGGTCCTGGCCGAGCACGGCCGGCACGCAGAAGGCGCGGCGGTAGGAGGAGGCTCCCGAACCGATGGTGGCATGGCGCAGGACGCCGCCCAGTCCGCCGCACCCCGGGCCCGGCTCGACCGCATAATGGATGATCCGGGTCGTATAGCCGGGACAGACGTCCCCGCAGGGAAAATCGACCACCACACGGCCGCCGTTGTGGAAGCCGAGCAGAACGTGCCGGTCCATCATCGCCGCCTTGTCCCAGGGCCGGGCCGCATAAGCGGCGATGTCCGCGTCGGTCAGCAGCGGACCCGTTCCCTCCCGAGCCGGAGCGAGCAGGGCGAGAACGAAGAAGATGGCCGGCAGCGTCATTTTCAGGCTCCGTCGTGACCGAGCCTCAAGTTACCGCCTCTTCTGCGCCTTCGGCAACGGCTGCATGACCTTCTCCAGCACGATCCGCGCCGCCTGGCGGCCGATCTGCTCGCCGGCTTCGTTCGAGAAGCGGTAATGGACTCCGCCGTAGATGCGCGAGTCGGACACTTCCTGGGCCCATTCGTCCCAGGTCGGAAGCGTCTGCACGACCGAATTGGGGATGGCCACCGACATCACCCTTACCCCGCTCGCCGGCCGGTTGCCGACCTCGGCCGTCATCACCTCGGCGATCGCCGCGGCGACGGTGCAATGGCCGCAGGGATATTCGGAGAAATTGGGGGTTGGAAGGAGCGGCAGCCAAGTCGGATCGGCCGCGGTCGAGTCGTTGCCGTCCTGGGCGCCGTTGCGGATCGCGGTGATCGGACGCCAGAAATTATAGTGGAGCTTGGCCACGACCATCGCCGTCGCCGCATCGTCGAACGCCATCTGGTAGACGGCGAACATGCGGGCGTTCCGCACCGGGCTGCGGCCCGGCGAGTCGGCCACCTGCCGCATCGAAGGCATGGTGTCGAAGGCCTGGCGATAGCGCGCGACCAGGGTCTGGTAGGGGGTGCGCTCGGTGCTGGCGCGGGCGCCGAGGCGGCGCACCTCGTCATAGTCCTTCGCCCAGCGCGCGCTGCCCAGGGCCGGGGGCGGCGGGGGGCGGAGCGCCTCCGCGCTCGCCATGGCCCAGGGGCGGAAGGCGGCCCAATGCGGCTCCAGCGACGGCAGCGCCGCGCCCACCCACTCCCCGGGGGCGGTGCGCGGCCGGTAGGGCTCCTGGGGAATGGCCGGATCGATCCCGCCGGCCTGGATCGCCGCCGCCGCCGCCTTCTCGCCGATCAGCCGGCCGGCCTCGCGGGCGCGCTCATCCTTTATCCCGGCCATGGCGAGGGCGTAGCTGTCCTCGATCGCGGCCTTCTGGGCGGGATAATGATGGACCAGGACCTTGTAGGCCGCCGTCGCCGCCGCCGAGTCCTGCGAGGCGGTCGCGTCGGCCGGCTCGAAGCCGAGATAGGATCGGTAGCGCCGGTCGATCGCGTTCAGCGCCTCGAACATGGCGAGCGCGGCCCGGGTCGTGGCGCGCATCTGCTCGGGAAGCTGCGGATTGGGCGCGGCCTGGGCCGCGGCGCCGAGCCGGTTGGCAAGGTCCATCCACTCGCAGACCGTGTCGGCCGAGGCCGGCTGGGCCGAAAGCAGGGCCGCGGCGGCGGCGATCCCCAGATAGGAAGCACGCATCGTCTCTCTCTCCTTTTCACTTTGTCCTTGGCTGTTCCGTGCATTGGAGTATTACATGAGCAACACACCTTGGACATGATCCGGGAGGACAAAGGGATGATTGCAGGTTGCATCGACAGAATGCGCCGGGACTCC
>DASQJV010000250.1:0-2132 GCA_035630855.1 Allosphingosinicella sp.
CCTCACCAAGGAGGCGGTCGGCTACGATTACAGCGTCGCCGTCCGCTATTATTTCGGCAAGGAGAGCCTGAAGAACGTCGTCGGCGAGAACAGCCAGGCGATCAAGCAGTCGACCGCCCAGCTCCGCGCCGCCAACGACCGCCTGCAGTCGGCCAACCGGACCCTCACCGCCGAGGCCGCCGACCTTTCCGAGGACCTCGCCCGCCTCACCGCCGCCGGCTGCCCGGCTCCGCCGGCGCCCGACACCCCGCCGACTCCGGACGAGCTGGTCTCGATGGCGACGGCGACCCAGCATTGCGCCACCGAGCGCGGCGAGGCCGTCCCCGCCATCCCGCCGATAGCCGCGGACGTGCTCGAAGGACAGCGCGCCGTCCAGAAGTCGCTCGACGATTCCGCCGGCCTCAAGCGCGACGTCGACGACATCCAGGACCGGCTCGACCTCCTCCAGGCGCAGCGCAACGACATCAACAAGCAGACCGAGGCGGCCGCCCGCTCCGGCGACATCATCGCCGTCCTCAGCGTGTTCGAGGACAGCCAGTGGCCGCTCGCCAAGCAGCTCGTCTACGTTCCCCCGGCCTTGACCGGGATCATCCTCGCAACCGCCTCCGGCTTGTTCGGGGCGCTTCTCATCACCCTCATCCTCTTCGTCTATCCCGACAATCGCTACAAATTCACCCGGACCAAATCCTATTTCGGCCGGATCCTGCTCGGCGGCCTGATCGCGCTCGGAGTCTTCGTCCTGATGTTCAGCGGGGTCGCCGTCCTCGCCGGACCCAATGCGTCGGGAAGCGCCCAGAACCTGATCGCCTACGGCGGCATCGGGATCCTCGCCGGGATGTTCTCCGACCAGGCCGCCGGCTGGCTCTCCGACCGCTCCGTGTTCAAGCCCGAGGGCGCGACCGAGCGCGAAGTCCTGACGGAAGAAGCGGCCAGCTAAGTTCCTCCCCGAGCTTGCCTCGGGGAGGGGGACCGCGACGCGAAGCGGCGTGGTGGAGGGGCAAGCAGCGCCGGATTTCCCCTCCACCGGGCTTCGCCCGGTCCCCCTCCCCGAGCAAGCTCGGGGAGGAATTTGTCACCCCAGAAACCGCTTCACCCCGCGCGCCGCCTGGCGGATCCTCTGCTCGTTCTCGACCAAAGCGATCCGGACGAACCCCTCGCCCTCCTCGCCGAACCCCACGCCCGGGGCGACCGCGACATGGGCCTCGGCGAGAAGCCGCTTGGAGAATTCCATCGAGCCCATCGCCCGGTACGGCTCCGGGATCGGCGCCCCGGCGAACATGCTCGCCTGCGGCGGCGGGATCTCCCAGCCGGCGCGGCCGAAGCTCTCGACCAGGCAGTCGCGCCGCGCCCGGTAGAGCCGGCGGTTGGCCTCGACGATATCCTGCGGCCCGTTGAGCGCCGCCGTCGCCGCCGCCTGGACCGGCGTGAAGGCGCCGTAGTCGAGATAGGATTTGACCCGCCCGAGCGCCGCCACCAGCTCCGCATTGCCGACCGCGAAGCCGATCCGCCACCCCGCCATCGAATAGGTCTTGGACATAGAGGTGAACTCGACCGCCACCTCGCGCGCTCCGGGCACCTGCAGGATCGACGGGGTCGGCACATCGCCGAAATAGATTTCCGCATAAGCGAGGTCGCTGATCACCCACAGGCCGTGCTCGCGTGCGAAAGCCACCACCGCCTCGTAGAAGGGCAGGTCGGCGGTGTAGGCGGTCGGGTTGGAGGGATAGCCGATCACCAGCACCTTGGGCTTGGGCACGGTGAAGCGCACCGCCCGCTCGAGCATCTCGAAGAAGCCCGGCCCCGGCGCCGCCGGGATCGAGCGGATCGAGGCTCCGGCGATGATGAAGCCGAACTGGTGGATCGGATAGGAGGGGTTGGGCGCGAGCACGACGTCGCCCGGGGCGGTGATCGCCTGGGCGAGGTTGGCCAGCCCCTCCTTGGATCCCAGGGTGACGATCACCTCGCTGTCGGGATCGAGCTCCACCCCGAAACGGCGGGCATAATAGCCGGCCTGCGCCTTCCTGAGGCCCGCTATGCCCTTCGAGGCCGAATAGCGATGGGCGCGCGGATCGCGGGCGACCTCCGCTAGCTTCTCAATGACATGGGCGGGCGGCGCGCCGTCCGGGTTGCCC
>DASQJV010000251.1:0-7047 GCA_035630855.1 Allosphingosinicella sp.
CCGGGTCGCTCTCGATATAAGCGAGCTCGGCGGCCGACAGGTTCTTCTTCTCGCGCGGGCGGCGATAGACCGTCCACCACACCGCCACCCAGAGGAAGACGAGGGCGCCGGTGAAGATGAAGGCGACCCGCCAGCCGAACCACAGCACCAGGAAGGGCGCGATCAGCGGGGTCAGGATGGCGCCGATATTGGCGCCGGCGTTGAAGATCCCGACGGCGAAGGCGCGCTCCTTCTTCGGGAACCATTCGGCCACCGCCTTGACCCCCGCCGGGAAGTTGCCGGATTCGCCCAGGCCGAGCGCGAATCGGGCGACCATGAAGTGCGTGGCGCTGTGGGCCAGGGCATGGGCCATCGCCGCCAGGCCCCAGATCGTCGCCGCCAGCGAATAGCCGAAGCGGGCGCCGAGCTTGTCGATCAGCCGCCCGAAGACGACGTAGCCGATCGCGTAGGCGAGCTGGAAGGAGAAGACGATGTCGGCATAGGTCGATTCGTCCCAGCCATATTCGCCCTGCAGCGTCGGCTTGAGGACGCTGATCATCTGGCGGTCGATATAGTTGATCGTCGTCGCGAAGAAGAGCAGAGCGCAGATCCCCCAGCGCACCCGCCCGCCACTGAACCTGGAGCGCGCAGGCGCGCCCTCCGCGATCGTCTCAGCCATTCCAGCACCCTCCGTCGCGCCTTTGCGGCGCTTCCTTCGCGCTTGTAGGGGAAACCGGTGTCATATACAATCCGGCTTCGCGCCGAAGGGCGGGGAAAGGGAGTCGAAGATGAGAAATATCCTTTGGATACCTGCCCTTTACGGCCTCGCGGCGTGCAACCCGGCGGCCGCTCCCGAGTCGAACGACTCGACTCCGAACACCGTCGCGACGTCCGGCAAGACCGAAGTCCCCCTGGCGGAGGTGCCGGCGGCGGTGCTGGCGGCCGCGGCGGCGGCCCAGCCCGGATTCACTCCGGCGGAGGCCGAGGCCGAGACGCGCGACGGCCGCCGCTATTTCGACGTCGGCGGCAGGCTCGCCGACGGCTCGGAGGTCGAGTTCGACATCATGGAGGAAGGCGGCAAGTGGCGGGTCGTCGAGACCCAGCGCGACATCGCCCTGGCGGCGGCGCCGGCGGCCGTCCGCGAGGAAGCCGGCGACTATCCGGCCGTGCGGGTGATCGAGAGCCGCCAGGCCGAGGGGCTCATCCTCTACGAGCTCTACGACGCGCAGAAGCGCAAGCTCGAGATCAAGTGGGACGGGAAGAGCGCCGAGCGGCTGACCGAGGAATGGGCTCATTAGGAAGCCGTCACCCCGGACTTGATCCGGGGTCCATGAACACGGGACTGATCAGCTTTGCAGAGGACGGTGTTCATGGATGCCGGATCAAGTCCGGCATGACGTTAGGATTCAGGCCGCGCCGCGCGCAGGGTGCATTCCACCCGGTAACCCTCCCCGAAGCGGGCCTCGACACGCTGGCCGGGGCGGGCGTCGTGGACTCCGGTCACCGCCCCGGACGAGATCCACTGGCCCGGCCGGAGCTCGATCCCGCGCCTCGCCATCAGCTCGAACAGGAATCGGGCGGCGCCGATCGCTCCGTCCGGGAAGGCCGAGGCCCGGCCCCTGCCCGCCTCGACTCCGTCGAGCAGAGTCGTCACCTCCCATTGCTCGAAGCCGCTCGATCGCCAGTCGGGGATGGCGGCGCCGACGACGAGGCCGTTATTGTTGCCGAAGTCCGAGATCACCGCGACCGGGCCGAGCCGGTTGATCGCGCCAAGAGGCGAGCTGGCGATCTCGATTCCGACATGGACCGAGTCGATCAGGTCCGCCGATTCCTCGAGCGTGAAGCGCTCCTGGCCCGCCGGAGGCGTGCGACCGATCCGAAGCAGGAATTCGGCCTCGCCGGCCGCGAAGCCCTCCGCGAAGACCGGGCATTCGGGCGATGTCCCGAAGGGTGCGGCCGTCTGCGCCGCGAAGATCGGCCCCACCAGGCGGTCGGCGCCATGGCGGCCCGACAAAGGCTGGGCGATGCGACCCACCTTCCAGCCGAGAACCGGCCTGCCCCAGGCGGCGATCGCCCTGTCCTGGACGGCATAGGCCTCGTCGAGGGTCTCCGGAAAGTCGCCCGGATAGCTCGCCAGACCGGCCGCGGCGCGGCGCGCGGCGACAAATCGGCCGGCGATCGTGGCCGGATCACTGGTCGTCAAATCCACTTCAGACCTCTCGAACTTCTTTTTTGTCCTGCTAATGGAAACCGGTGTCATAGGCAAGGCGGAAGAGGGAGCTAAAGGGAGTCGATTAAGGCGCGTGGGCCCAGCTCGCGCATCGCCGCCGTTGCGGCCTCCACCGGCCCGCGGAACCGCGGGTCCTCAGCCAGCCGTGCCGGAAACACCTGCCGGAGCGTCAGCAGCCCCGCAACGGGATCGGCGCTTCGCCCCGCCTCCGCCAGCCGGGCCGCCAGCGGGTCGACGATCTCCGCGCCCGCCCGCGCCTGACGCTCGACGAACAGCATCCAGGCCGCCAGCGGGACGGCCAGCCGCTCCACCCCCCGCCCGGCCTCGAGCGAGTCGGCGATCGTGTCGAGCAATCGGTAGGGCAGCTTCTGCGACCCGTCCCAGGCGATCTGGGACAGCTTGTGGCCGATGGCGGGGTTGCGGAACCGCTCCAGGATTCCGCCGGCATAGGCCTGGAGGTCGAGCGGCGACGGCGCCAGGGTAGCGGCGATGTCGTCGCGCACGAGCCGTTCGACGAAGCCCGCCAGCGCCCCGTCCGCCATCGCCTCCGCGACGGTCTCGTGCCCGATCAGCAGCCCCAGATAGGCGAGGATCGAATGGGCTCCATTGAGGATCCGAAGCTTGGCGCGCTCCCAGGCGCCGACGTCCGCGGCAAGAACCACGCCCGCAGACGCCAGGTCGGGCGATCCGGGCGGAAGCACGTCCTCGACGATCCAGGCGCTATAGGCTTCGCGGCTGACCGGGATCTCGTCGTCATAGCCCCGGTCGCGGACGAGCCGGCGGAGCGAATCCGTCGTCGCCGGAGTGATCGAATCCACCATCGTGTCGGGGAAGATCGTCTCGCCCGCGATCCAGCGCGCCAGCTCGCCGTCGATCCGGCCGGCATATTCGACGACGGCGGCGCCGAGCTTGCGGCCGTTCGAGACCATATTGTCGCAGCAAAGCGGCGTGAACGGCGCCAGCCCGGCGGCGCGGCGGTCGCGGAGCCCGAGCGCGAGCCAGCCGACCAGGCTGACCGGGCGGTCCGGATCGGCGAGGTCGTGGACGATGTCGGGATGGCCGAGATCGAGGCTGCCGTCGCCGGCGAGGCAATAGCCTTTCTCGGTGACGGTGCTCGACACGATCCGGACCGCCGGATCGCCCAGCAGCGAGCGCACCCCGTCCCCTTCCCCCGGCCCGAAGAAGCGCCGGTGGGCGGCCAGCGTCCGTAAGCTCGTCTCCTCGTCGAGGATGGCGAGCGTGTAGCGCCCGGCCTGCCGCCTCATCGCCTCGATCGTCCCCGGCGAGCGCAGCGACACCGCCGCGATTCCCCAACGCGGATCCGCCTCAAGCAGCCGGTCGACATAATCGGCCTGGTGCGCTCGGTGGAAGGCGCCGGGGCCGAAATGGACGATCCCGCAGGCGCTCACAAAGTGACGCCGCGCTTCCAGATCGCGATCTCGCGCTCGCCGTTGCGCTCGGCCGCCGTCTCCTCGCCCGAAGCGACGGCGGCGATCCTCGAGGCGAGCGCGTCGGCCGCCGGCCCGAAGCCGCTTCCCAGCACCTGCCCCGCGTCGAAATCGATCCAGCCGCTCTTCCTTCGGGCGAGCTCGCCGTTCGACGCGATCTTGAGGGTCGGCGCCGGGAAGCCGAGCGGAGTGCCGCGCCCGGTGGTGAACAGGATGAGGGTCGCCCCGGCGGCGGCGAGCGCGGTCGAGGAGACGGCGTCGTTGCCCGGAGCCTCGAGCAGGGCGAGGCCGCTCCGCCGCACCCGCTCGCCGTAGCGGAGCACGTCGGCGACCTCGGCTCGGCCGGCTTTCTGGACGGCGCCGAGCGACTTCTCCTCGAGCGTCGTGATCCCCCCGGCGACGTTGCCCGGCGACGGATTCTCGGAGACCGGCTGGCCGGCGGCGAGGAAGTAAAGCTTGAAATCGTTGACCAGCCCGACGATCGACTCGAAGACGCGCTCGTCGCCCGCCCTCGCCATCAGGAGGCGCTCGGCGCCGAATATCTCCGGGATTTCGCTCAGGATGGCGCTCCCGCCGTCGGCGACGACCCGGTCCGCCATCCGGCCGACCAGCGGATTGGCGGTGAGGCCCGAAAAGCCGTCCGAGCCGCCGCATTTGAGGCCGAGGACGAGCTCGCCGAAGCGGGCCGGCTGTCGCCGCGACAAGGAGGCGGTGGCGACGAGGGCGTCGACCAGAGCGAGACCCTCCTCGAGCTCGTCCTCGACGCCCTGGGCCTTCAGGGTCCGGACCCGGCCGCGAAGGCCCTCGGGTATCTGCTCGATCAGCCGGTCGAGCTGGTTCGATTCGCAGCCCAGGCCGACGATCAGGACTCCGCCGGCATTGGGATGGCAGGCCAGGGCGGCGAGGATCGAGCGGGTCCCGGCGAGGTCCTCGCCGAGCTGGGAGCAGCCGAACGGATGGGCGAAGGCGTGGATCCCGTCGACTTCGCCGGCATGCCGGGCGCTGGAAACGGCGGCGATCTTCTGGGCGGTCCGGCCGACGCAGCCCACCGTCGGCAGGATCCAGATCTCGTTGCGGGTTCCGACCCGGCCGTCGGAGCGGCGGTAGCCGAGGAAGCCGGGGGAATCGCCGCTGTCCAGCGGCCGCGCCGGCAGGCGCTCGAAGGCATAGCCCTCGACTCCGCTCAGCCGGGTCGAGAGATTGTGGCCGTGGACATGCTCGCCGGCGCGGACGCCCGCCGTCAGCATCCCGATCGGCCAGCCGAACTTGCGCACCGTCTCGCCGGCGTCCATGTCGCGAAGCGCCACCTTGTGGCCGCCCGGTATCTCGTCGCGGACCTCGAGGGCGATTCCGTCCGCCGCCTCGGCTCGAGTGCCCGCCGCGAGAGTTCGCAGCGCCACCGCGACGTCGTCGCCGGGGTCGAGGCGAAGCAGCGCGCGGCTCGCCGCCGCGGCGTCCAGGAGATCGGCTTGAATCATCTGGTAACCGGTGTCAGATAGCGGCGACGCCGGCTTAGGGCAAGGGTGCGCCTTGGCTTCCGGCGAGCGAGCGTCTAGCGGGGGCCAGGGAGACTGACGTGGCGATCGAAGGGGCAGAGCAGCCGCGGCGAGGCAATCGCCGCATGGGCAAGCCGACGATCAACGACGTCGCCCGGCTGTCGGGCGTGTCCAAGAAGACGGTGAGCCGGGTGATCAACCGCTCGCCTTTGCTCAACGACGAGACCCGCGAGCGCGTGCTCGCCGTCATCCGCGACCTCGGCTACGTCCCCAATCCCCAGGCCCGGGCGCTGGCCCTGCGCACCAACTTCCTGATCGGCCTGATCCACGACAATCCCAACGCCCAGATGGTGCTCAACGTCCAGCAGGGCATATTGGAGGCGCTCCAGGGCACCGATTATGCGATGGTGGTCCGTCCGGTCGACCGCGGCTCCTCGACCCTGCTCGACGACGCCCGCCACTTCCTCGAGCGCCAGCGGCCCTACGGAGTCGTCATCCTCCCGCCCCTCTCCGAGAACGACTCCATCGCCCGGCTCTGCGACGAGGTCGGCTGCCGCTACGTCCGGATGGGCTCGGCCGAGCTCGACGATTCCGACCACATGGTCGCCTCCAACGACCGCGAGGCGGTCGCCGACGCCGTCCAGTATCTGATCACCCAGGGCCACAGGCTGATCGGACTCGTCGCCGGCCCGCACGGCTTCCGCTCCGCCGCCGAGCGCCGCCTCGGCTTCGAGGACGCCCTCACCTCGGCCGGGATCAAGCTTCCCAGGAGCCTGATCGCCGAGGGCAATTACACGTTCGAATCGGGGATCGCCGCCGCCGAGAAATTGCTCGACCTGTCGCCGCGCCCGACCGCGATCTTCGCCAGCAACGACGAGATGGCGGCGGGGGTCGTCCATGCCGCCCGCGAGCGCGACATCAGCGTTCCCGAGGAGCTTTCGGTGCTCGGCTTCGACGACACCCCGATCGCCGGCCACATCTGGCCGCCTTTGACCACGGTGCGCTGGCCGATCGTCTCGATGGCCCGGGCCGCCGCCCTGAAGCTCCTCGCCGGCCGGAGCGGCGGCGACGAAGCGGTGGCGGAGCCGTCGCTGTTCCTGTCGAGGCTGGTGAAACGCGCCTCGGTGGCGGGGCCGCGGCGCTAGATTGACTGCCACCCTTCGGATTTCCTGCCGCCCGTAATGGCCACGAACTCATTGTATTCGATCGCATTTGTCGCAAATCGCTCAAGGGCCAACAGGTGCTCCTCCACCTTTGCTCGAGCTTTTGGAAGCAGCGAGGGTAAATTCTCGCCGATGAACTTTGTCATGCGGCGATCGGGTTCATCGCCGACTCGCAGGTCGTGGTAGCCGAGCAGATTTTTATCGGCCGCTTTGGCGGCAATCTCGCGGTCCATCTCAGACATCAATTGGTTATAGTTCTGATGCATCACGACGCCGCAGCGACCGAGAACGTGAAATGTGACGTAGGGAATTCGCCGAGCGACGATCACAGGAATGACGCCCAGAGCAAGCGCCTTGCGAATGGCGTTTTTAATCTCTGCACGGTCGGGATAAAGCCATTCACGGACATTCTTCACCTCGATTCCGGCATATTCCCCGCCAGCCGCCGCGATAAAATCGAGGGCCTCCCTGCCGAGCGAGCGGCCATTGAACGTCTTCAACTCTTCTTTGGAATATCGTCCCCGGTCATTCGGGGTGTTGAGATCGTGGAATCCGTTGAAGGGCGTTACGCCGTCGGCCGCGACCATCGCCCTGAAGACAGCGATTTCGAGTGCGTCGCCCATCCGATCGGTGACGGCCTTGTTCGTGAATTCGCTCCAGATAGCAGTGAGCTCGCTCAACCGGCGGGCGACACGATCCGGACTCTCTTCCGCGACATGGAGCCATTGGGC
>DASQJV010000252.1:0-2157 GCA_035630855.1 Allosphingosinicella sp.
CTCCTTGAGGCCCATCGACACGCCTTCGATGTCGACCGCCCGGGCGAGGACGGTCGAGCAGCAATAAGCCGAATGGAAGATGAAATGGAGCGGCGCCCCGGGCCCGGCGGCCGAGGCGACGTCGCGCCGCCTCAGCACCCGCCTCGGCGCGTCGGCGCGGATATATTCGTCGGTGATGAAGGTGACTGAGCGGTGCTCCTCGCGGGTCAGCCGGACGAAATGGACGAGGTCCTGGCTTTCGTCATAGCGGTTGGCGAGCCAGAGCGGGTCGCCGGCGACCTCGGCGGGCCCGGGGTTCGCTTCCATCAGCCGGCCCTCCCGGAGCGGGCGATCTCGCGCCAGCCGATGTCGCTGCGGCAGAAGCCCGAGGGGAAGCGGATCCGGCCGACCGCGGCATAGGCCCGGTCGCGCGCCTCGGCGACCGACGCTCCGGTCGCGGTGACGGCGAGCACCCGGCCGCCGCTCGCGACCAGCCGGCCCTCCTCGAGCCTCGTTCCGGCCTGGAAGACCCGGACCTCATCCGTAGCAAGCCCCTCCAGCCCGTCGATCGCTCCGCCCGTCTCGGGCGTCCCGGGATAGCCGTTCGCCGCCATCACCACGGTCAGCGCCGCGCCGTCCGAAAAAGCCGGCGGCTCAGCCTCGGCCAGCCGGCCCCGGCCGACGGCGTACATCAGCTCGAGGAGATCGCTCTCCAGCCGCATCATCAGCACCTGGCATTCGGGGTCGCCGAAGCGGGCATTATATTCGATCAGCTTCGGCCCCTCGGCGGTCAGCATCAGCCCGGCGTAGAGGATCCCCGAATAAGGCGTGCCCTGGGCGGCGAGGGCCGCCACGGTGGGTCGGACGATCTCGTCCATCGCCTTGGCCTCGAGCTCGGGGGTCAGGATCGCGGCCGGGCTGTAGGCGCCCATCCCGCCCGTGTTCGGGCCGGTGTCGCCGTCGCCGACGCGCTTGTGGTCCTGGGCCGAGCCGAAGGGGAGAATTGTCGTCCCGTCGGTCAAGGCGAAGAAGCTCGCTTCCTCCCCGTCGAGGAACTCCTCGATGACGATCGCGCTGCCGGCGGCCCCGAAGCTGCCGTCGAACATGGTGTCGAGCGCCGCCAGCGCCTCCTCCCGGGTCGAGCAGATGATCACGCCCTTGCCGGCGGCGAGCCCGTCGGCCTTGATGACGAGCGGCGCCGGGAAATCCTCGAGCGCGGCCTCGGCCGCGAGCCTGTCGGAGGCCCGCACGTAGCGCGCGGTCGGGATATTGTGCCGGGCGCACAGATCCTTGGTGAAGCCCTTGGAGCCTTCGAGCCGGGCCGGGATCCGGTTCGGCCCGAAGACGCAGAAGCCCATCGTCCGCAGATTGTCGGCCAGCCCGTCGACCAGCGGCGCCTCCGGCCCGATCACGATCAGCTCGACCGAATTCTTCAGGCAGAAATCGACCGTGGCGCGGTGGTCGGCCGGATCGATCGCCACTATCTGGGCATGCTCGGCGATCCCCGGATTGCCGGGCGCGGCGAACAGCTTGCCGAGGCGTTCCGATTGCGCGAGCTTCCAGGCGAGCGCATGCTCGCGGCCGCCGGAGCCTAGCAACAGGACATTCATGGACAGTAACGAACCTCTTCCGGAAACCGGGCTGTTAGCAACGGAAAGGCCGGGCGACAACGCGGCGGCTCTCACCGTCTCCGAGCTGTCGATGCGGCTGAAGCGGACGGTGGAGGACGCGTTCGGCCATGTCCGGGTGCGCGGCGAGATCAGCGGCTGGAAGCGCGCCGCCTCCGGCCATTGCTATCTTTGCCTCAAGGACGAGAAGGCCGTGATCGACGGAGTGCTGTGGAAGGCGACCGCCGCCGGCCTCGCCTTCCGGCCCGAGGACGGGATCGAGGTCGTCGCCACCGGCAAGCTCACCACCTATCCCGGCCGTTCGCGCTATCAGATAATCATCGACCGGCTCGAGCTCGCCGGCCAGGGCGCTCTGATGGCCCTTCTCGACAAGCGCCGCCGGGCGCTCGCCGCCGAGGGGCTGTTCGATCCCGAGCGCAAGAAGAAGCTCCCCTTCCAGCCCCGGATCATCGGCGTGGTCACCTCGCCGACCGGCGCCGTCATCCGCGACATCCTTCACCGTCTCGCCGACCGCTGCCCCTGCCACGTCATCGTCTGGCCGGTTCCGGTC
>DASQJV010000253.1:0-2232 GCA_035630855.1 Allosphingosinicella sp.
GAGGAGCGGGAAGCCGAACGGATCGAGGACATGCATCCCCTTGGGCGGCCAGACTCCGCCGATCGACTCCACGCCCGAGGGGAACAGGGCCGCGTTGAAGAAGGCCCAGAACCAGGCGAGGAAGAACATCACCTCGGAGGCGATGAACAGGATCATCCCGTAGCGCAGGTGGAGCTGGACGACCGGCGTATGGTCGCCGGCATGGGCCTCGCGGATGACGTCGGCCCACCAGGCGAACATGGTGAAGAGGACTCCGATCAGGCCCATCACGCCGAGGAAGGTCATCCCCATGA
The DNA here is from genome assembly GCA_035630855.1 of Allosphingosinicella sp. Taxonomy (GTDB): domain Bacteria; phylum Pseudomonadota; class Alphaproteobacteria; order Sphingomonadales; family Sphingomonadaceae; genus Allosphingosinicella. The sequence continues at coordinate 294 of DASQJV010000253.1, forward strand.
CCAGCTTGGCGCCTTCCTTGCCCGGAGGCGGACCCCATTGGGTGCCTTCCTGGGGAACCGACCACCAGCCGTAATCGTGCATCCACAGGACCATGCCCATGAACATGAGCAGGCCCGAGAACGCGCCGATCAGCGGCCAGATGCTGGGGTTCACCAAATGGTAGGAATGGTTCTTCGCTCCGGCCATCATTCGTCCTCTTAAGTTCCCCGGCGGAGGCCGGGGCCCAGTCCCGGCGTCCGTCTGGGCCCCGGCTGGGTCCCATCAAAATACTATTTTGATGGGTACCCTTTCGCCGGGGTGCGATGGGTCTCTAGCTTCCCTCTCCGCCCGAATCCACCGGGTAAAAGGTATAGCTCAGGGTGATTTCGCTGATGTCGCGTGTGTCGGCGTCCTGCAGGATCTTCGGGTCGACGAAGAAGACCACCGGCATCCGCACCTCCTCGCCCGGCTTCAGGACCTGCTCGTTGAAGCAGAAGCACTGGATCTTGCTGAAATATTTGCCCGCCTGGACAGGGGTGACGTTGAACGTCGCCGTACCCTTGACCGGCCGCGCCGAGAGGTTCTTCGCGGTGTAGAAGGCCATCTCGCGCTCGCCGATAGTGACGATCTCGCGCGGTTTCTCGGGACCGAAGCGCCAGGGCAGAGCGGAGGCGGTGTTGGCGTCGAAGCGCACCGCCACCTCCTTGCCGGCGACCGGCCCGGGCGCCTCGGCGGCGCGCTGCGTGGTGCCGTCGATCCCGGTCACCTGGCAGAACAGGCGGTAGAGGGGCACGCTGGCGAAGGCGAGGCCGACCATGGCCAGGACGAGCAGGGCGGCGAAGCCCGCGGTCCGGCCGTTGCGGCGGGCGAGCTCGGTCATCTCAGCATGCCCATCTTGGCGATGGTGATCGCATAGACCAGGACGACGAAGGCGCCGAGCAGCAGCGCCATGATGATCGCCCGGGCCCTCTGGCGGCGGCGGATCTCCTCTTCGCGCGGATCGGTCACCAGGCCAGCCACCGATCGAGGACCAGGACGCCGAAGACGGCGAACAGGTAGAGGATCGAATAAGCGAAGAGCCTTTTCTCGGGCTTCATCGCCGCCGGCTCGCTCGCCCGGCTGGCGAGCACCTGCAGGGCGAGGACGAGGAAGACGGCGCTGAGCGCCGCCGCGGCGACGCCGTAAAGCGGGCCGGCGAGTCCGAGCGGCCAGGGCGCGACCGCGGCCGCCGCCATCGGCAGGGTGTAGAAAGCGATCTGCTGCCGGGTCGCCTTCGCCCCCGACACGACCGGAAGCATCGGCACTCCGGCGGCCGCATAGTCGGAGCGGACGAACAGCGACAGCGCCCAGAAATGGGGCGGGGTCCACAGGAAGACGAGGGTGAAGAGCAGGACCGGCAGAAGGGTGACGTCGCCGGTCGCCGCCGCCCAGCCGATCACCGGCGGGAAGGCGCCCGCGGCACCGCCGATGACGATGTTCTGCGGGGTCCGCCGCTTCAGCCAGATCGTGTAGACGAAGACGTAGAAGAGGATCGAGACGGCGAGGATCGCGGACGCGAGCCAGTTGGTCGCGAGCCCCATCAGCAGCACCGAGAAGAAGGAAAGGCCGACTCCGAAGTGGAGCGCGGTCTGCCGGTCGAGGCGCCCGGCCGGGATCGGCCGCGAGGCGGTGCGCTTCATCTTGGCGTCGAGGTCGGACTCGTACCACATGTTGAGCGCCGCCGCCGCGCCGGCGCCGAGCGCGATGCACAATATCGCGGTGAAGCCGAGCACGGGATGGATGCCGACGGGAGCGGCGAGCATGCCGCAAAGCCCGGTGAAGACGACGAGGCTCATCACCCGCGGCTTGGTGAGAGCGAGCAGGTCCCGCCAGTCGGCGGGGAGGGGGGCGTCGTGGTTCAGCGTCGCGGTGCTCATAGTATTTTCCGTCACCCCGGCGAAAGCCGGGGCCTCAGGACAA
>DASQJV010000254.1:0-2365 GCA_035630855.1 Allosphingosinicella sp.
AGGGCGTCTTCCGGCGGAGGCGCCCGGAAGAGAGTTTTTGACGAAAGGTGAGTGGCAATGGCGACGGTCGAGAAGATGCCGATGCTGGCCGAGGGCTATGAGAAGCTCCAGACCGAAGTTCGGCATTTGAAGACGGTGGAACGCCCGTCGGTGATCGAGGCGATCGAGGTCGCCCGCGGCCATGGCGATCTTTCCGAAAATGCCGAATATCACGCCGCCAAGGAGCGCCAGGGCCAGGTCGAGGCGCAGATCGCCGACATCGAGGACCGCCTGAGCCGGGCGATGGTGATCGATCCCAGGACCCTTTCGGGCGACAAAGTCGTGTTCGGGGCTACCGTCCACCTGCTCGACGAGGACGACAAGCCGGTCGTCTATCAGATCGTCGGCCAGACCGAGGCCGACGCCCGGGTCGGCCGGATCTCCTACAACAGCCCGCTCGGCCGCGCCCTGATCGGACGCACGATCGGCGAGGAGGTCGAGGTCACGACGCCGTCGGGCGACCGTTATTATTCGATCGAGAAGGTCGAGTTCATCTAGGATCGCGTCGATCCCTGAGCTTGCAAACGGATGATCAGGCTTTCGCCGAAACCGCCCAGGGGGGCGACCTGATGCGCCCGCCCGACGACCTGCCCGCGGCTCCGGTCACCCTCGCCATCGCCGCCGTCACCGCCGCCGCCTGGCTGATCGCCTGGGCTCTGGGCTGGGAGGAGGCGGTCGCGCTCGCCGGCGGCTTCACCTCCGCCCATGTCGGATCGCCGCCCGGGCCGGGCTGGCCGGTGCCGGTGATCCTGACGCCGCTGACCGCGACCCTCGTCCACTCGGGCTTCGTCCACCTGTTCTTCAACCTCATCATGCTGCTCTTCTGCGGCCGCTCGGTCGAGCGCGTGCTCGGCGGCAGGGGGATGATCATCCTCTACCTGATCGGCGCCTATGCCGCCGCCGCGGCGGAATATCCGCTCCATCCCGATTCGACCGTTCCGATAATCGGGGCGAGCGGGGCGATTTCGGCCGTGCTGGGCGCCTTCGCCCTGCTGTTCGGCCGCAACAAGGTGAAGGTCGCCAGTCCCGCCCTCGCCACCTTCCTCAACGCGCTCTGGCTGGGGGCGGCGTGGATCGTCCTCAGCATCCTGATCGGCTTCACCTTCGAGACGACCGGCCAGAAGATCGCCGTCGCCGCCCATATCGGCGGCTTCATCGCCGGCCTGCTCCTGGCCAGGCCGCTGCTCCTGCTGAAGTGGCGAGGGGCCTGATCGCCCCCCGATTAAGCGGCCGGAGAGTCGGCGGGCGTCGCCCGGTCGCCGCGCAGGGTCCGGATCAGGCCTAGTCCGAGCAGGACCGCCGCCGTCGCATAGGAGGCCCATAGCCAGATCCTGGCCGCGGCCGGGCTCCAGCCGGGCCACAGCAAAGCGAGGGTCGCGACCGCCCAGAGGATCGCCGAGGCCTTGAGGAGGGGCTGATAGTCGCTCACCCGGAAAGGATGGACGAAGCGGATCGGGGCGAAGCTGAGGACGGCGAGCGCGGCCACCGTAACGGCTCCGGCGGTCTCGCCCGGCCGGGCGACGAAGAGGTAGAGGGCGACGACGTTCCACAAGGCCGGGAAGCCCCGGAAATAATTGTCCGGGGTCTTCATGTCGCGCCGGACGAAGACGTAGACCGAGGAGAGCAGGATCGCCGCGGCGAGGGCCAAGGCGAGCGCCTCGGGCACCAGCCCGGCCCGGACGATGAAGACCGCCGGCACGAAGACATAGTTCAGATAGTCGACGATCAGGTCGAAGGCCTCGCCGTCGATCCTCGGTACATGGTCCTTGACCCGCGCCCATCGCGCCAGGGTGCCGTCGACCCCGTCCACCGCGAGCGCCGCGAGCAGCCAGAGCAAGGCGAGCCGGAAGTCGCCGCTCCAGATCGCCTCGAGCGCGAGGAAGGCGAGGACGACTCCGCTCGCGGTGAAGAGATGGACCAGCCAGGCCGCGGCGACCCGCATCAGGCCTGGTCGTTCCGGGAGGAATGATTCACTAGAGCCACCGTGGGTTGTTTCGAGACCGAACCCGGGAGGAGGGAGGGTGTTCCCCTCAAGCCCCTCTCCCGCGGAAAGCGGGAGAGGGGTCTCCAGCTCACGCTAATCCGTCTTCAGCTCCGGCTCGAGCAGCCGGTGCAGATGGACGACGACATATTTCATCTCGGCGTCGTCGACGGTGCGCTGGGCATTGCCCCGCCACGCGTCGAGGGCGCTGGCATAATCGGGGAAAAGGCCGACGAGGTCGATCGTCGAAAGGTCGAAGTCGAGGCCCTGCGGGTCCTTGACCCGGCCTCCGAAGACGAGGTGGAGCTTGCTCATGGAAGGTGCATGACGCCGCGTCGCCCCGGA
>DASQJV010000255.1:0-6174 GCA_035630855.1 Allosphingosinicella sp.
CGGCGGGCTGGGCGTCGATACGATCGTCCTGCAGGGCGATTATAGCGGCGGCCTCACCCTCGACAGCTCGGTCACCGGGGTCGAGAACATCTCGATGCTCGCCGGCAGCAACGTCAATTTCGGCGATCCGGGGACGAACCTCTACGACTATGTCCTCACCACCCACGACGACAATTTCGCGGCCGGGCTCCAGGTCCGGATCAACGGCAGCGCGCTGCTCGCCGGCGAGGACTTCACCTTCGACGGCTCGGCCGAGACCGACGCGAAGTTCGTCGTCTACGGCGGCCGCGGCACGGACGACCTGACCGGCGGCGACGGCAACGACATCTTCTTCTTCGCCGAGGGCGGCCGGTTCGCCGCGGGCGACGTCGTCGACGGCGGCGACGGCTATGACGGCCTGTTCCTGCGCGGAAACTACACGATCGACCTCACCCAGGCCGGCTATGCCGGAGCGCTGACGGGGCTCGAGAACTTCACCGTCTCCTCCGCCACCGACGAGCGCTACGCCCGCGGCGGCGGCACCGAGTTCGATTACGACATCACCTGGGACGGCGACCTGCTCGCCAGCGGCCAGATCATCACGATCAGCGGAGCCACGCTCCAGGCCGAGGAGTCGTTCGTCTTCAACGGCTCGAACGAGACCGACGGCAAGTTCAAGATCTTCAGCGGCGGCGGCAACGACGTCCTGACCGGCGGCGGCGGCGACGACATCATCCTGGGCGGCGGCCGGGGCGACACCCTGACCGGCGGCGGCGGCAACGACATCTTCCAATACAACTCGACCTCGGATTCCAACTCGGTCGAGCGCGACGGGATCCAGGACTTCGCAAGCGGCGACCGGATCGATCTGTCGAAGATCGACGCCAACACCCTGCTCGAAGGGGATCAGGCGTTCAGCTTCATCGGCAGCGCGGCGTTCAGCAACACCGCCGGCGAGCTCCGCTTCGAGAACATCTCGCTGGGCGGTCCGATCTGGCTGATCCAGGGCGACGTCGACGGCAACGGCGTTTCCGACTTCGAGGTGGTCCTGGTCATCCCGGTGCCGGATCCGATCACCGCCTCCGACTTCATCCTCTAGGGGCGGCCCTGCTCGGGGGCTTCAATCCGATCGGGACCGACCCCGGGCAAGCCGCGCCGGCCTTGCCTTACAATCCCCGGCGGCGCGTGATATTCGCGGGCGATGCCGCTCACCTTCCGAGACGTCCTGGGAAGCTTCGACGATAGCGCGATCGTCGAAGGCATGGCCGAGCGCCGGCTGATCCATCGGCCCGCGGCCTGCGGGATCCGGCCCGACGCGCTGTTCTCGCTTGAGGAGCTCGAGCGGCTCGTTCTTCGCGACGGCATGGATCGCAAGGACCTGCGCGTCACCGTCAACGGCCATATTCCCAATATGGAGATGCTCGGGCTGGTGAAGGACCAGCGGCTTCGGCCGCTCGCCTTGCGCCAGCTGGCGCGCAAGGGCGCAAGCATCATCGTCAACGACCTCCATCGCCACGACCCGAAATTCTCGGCTCTCGCCGACGATGCTGAGCGGGTTCTCCAGGATCGGATCGCGATCGCCGCGATCGCTTCGTTCAGCAAGCTTCCCGCGCTTCCGGCCCATTACGATCCTCAGGACCTGATCATCGTCCAGGTCGAAGGCAGCAAGGTGTGGCGCTTCTTCGGCGAGCCCGTCGATTGCGGCCTGGCCACCCATCCCCGGGTCAAGGTGCCGAACGAGGTCTCGGCCTCGGTGACGATGCGGCCGGGAGACATCATGTTCGTTCCGGCGGGGCTGCATCATCAGTGCGAGGCCGAAGGCGTCTCGCTCCATGTCGGCCTGGTCATCAAGCACGAAACCCTGCTCGACTTCCTGAACGACCTGTTCCGCGAGCATCCCTCGTTGAACCGGCCGCTTCGCGCCCGGCTGGGCAGCGAATCCGTGGCCCGGCAGGCCGAGGCGCTGAAGTCGGAGCTCGTTTCCCGCTTCGACCCGGCCGGAGTCGCCGAATGGCTGAGCGAGCGGAACGTTTCCCGGGCGCGCGTCACTTCGCTCGATCTCAGAGCGATTTCGGACCCGGCTTCGGACGAGGGAGTCGCCGCGCTCACGGTGACGATGGTTCCGCCGGGACGGTCCGGACGCCGCTGGAAGGTGGGCGGGATAGAATTCCAGCCGAGCGCCGGGGCGCTCGCCGTCGTGTCGGCGCTCGAGGACGGTCCCCGGATTGTCCGCCAGGTGCTGGAGGAGGCCGGCGCCGGCCTGGGCGCGGACGAAGCCCGTGCCGGTCTCGACCAGCTCGTCGCCAAGGGCCTCGTCCGGATCGAGACTCCCGCCGAGGAACCGCCCTCCCGGCAAAGGCTGCGCTCGGCGAGCTGAGAGGCAAGCGCACGAAAAAGGGGCGCGGACGCCGTCCGCACCCCTTGTTGCGTTGCGATCCTGCCGCCGCCGGTCGGCCGGCGGCTGAGTCGATCAGGAAGGATTGATGATGGCGTCGACGGCGGGACCGGAGGAATCTTCCGCCGCACCGGCCGTAAGCTGTTGAACCACCGGGCGAACCCACTCGCGCTGACCGGTGGTTCCCTCGGTGGCCACATCAAGATTTTCACGCGAAACGGTCATTGCATCACCCTGTCACAAAATGAGAGGCGTACCGGTATCGAGAAGCTGCATGGCTGTCAAACCCGCTGAGCCGCAAAACAAATCCGGGCGACCGAGGTTGCGCTCCGGGCCTCCCGGCCACTAAGGAGCCGCGAAAGAATGAGGAGGCCATGGTGGGCGAAGATCTGCTGGTGACGCGGCGCGGCGAAATGATCGAGACGGAGGTCGACGGAGAGCTGGTCGCGCTCCATATCGACAACGGCACCTGCTACGGCTTCAACAGCACCGCCACGCGGGTCTGGACGATGATCCAGCAGCCAAGGCGCGTGTCGGAGCTGACCGAGGAGCTGATGCGCGAATATGACGTCGACGCGGCGACCTGCGAAACGCAGCTGAAGGAGCTGCTGGACGAGCTCGCCGCCGACGGTCTGGTCGAAATCAGGCCTGCATGACGGCAATCGCAGGCTATTGGAGCCTCGACCATCGTCCCGATGCCGCCGCGCAATGCGAGCGGATGCTCAAATCGCAGCAAATCTACGGCCCGCAGCCCCCGGCGACGGCGAGCGACGGAGCGATCGCGCTCGGCCAGCGCCTCTACGCTGTCGCGCCGGAGGACCGCCGGCGGCTGCCGGTGGCCGCGGGCGGGGGCGGCACGACCCTGCTCGTGGCCGACGCCCGCCTCGACAATCGCGAGGAGCTGCTCGATGCGCTCGGCATTTCCGGCCCCGAAGGCCGGGCGATGGCCGATCCGGCGATCATCCTGCGCGCGCTCGAGCGGTGGGACGAGGCGGCGCTCGATCGGCTCCAGGGCGATTTCGCCTTCGCCCTGTGGGACTCGCGCCGTCAGCGCCTGCTCCTGGCCCGCGACTTCCTCGGCCATCGTCCCCTTCATTATGTCCGGCGCGACGATTTCTTCGCCTTCGCCTCAATGCCCAAGGGGCTCCACGCCCTCCCCGAGGTTCCGGCCGCCCCCGACAGGGAGGCGGTGGCCGGATTCCTCGCCCTCTTGCCCGAGGACGGATCGGAGACCTTCTTCCGAGGCATCGAGAAGGTCCGCGCCGGGGAGATCGTCACCGTCACCCGCGAGGGCTTGCAGCGGAGCCGCTGGTGGAACCCGTCCCTGGAGCCGCTCCGGCTGGCGCGATCCGAGGATTATGCCGAGGCGCTCCGCGAGCATTTCGACCGCGCCGTCGCCGTCCGGCTGCGCGGCGCCGAATCATCGGTCGCGGCCCATCTGAGCGGCGGGCTCGACAGCAGCGCGGTGGCGGCGACGGCGGCGCGCCTGATGGCGGCCGAGGGCGGGCGGGTCACGGCCTTCACCGGAGTTCCGCGCGAAGGCTATGACACGAGCCAGATCAGCGGTTCCTTCGCCGACGAAAGCCTCCACGCCGCGGACGTCGCCGCGATGTACCCCAATATGGAGCACGTGATCGTCCGCAACGGCGGCTCGCCCATCGCCGATCTCGACCGCTATTTCTTCGTCTACGAAAGGCCCGTCCTCAACCTGTGCAACTCGGTCTGGATGCACAGGATCATGGAGGTCGCGCGCGACCGGGGGCTGCGCGTCCTGCTCAGCGGAGCGCGCGGGAACATGAGCTTCAGCTATGACGGCATGCCGCTGCTCACCCAATTGCTGTCGAGCGGCCGGCTCGGCCGGCTGGCCCGGGAATCCTGGGCGCTGGTCCGCAACGGCACCCGGGTCGGCACCGTCGCCGCCCAGACCTTCGGGCCGTTCGTGCCGGTCCCCCTCTGGCAGGCGATCGCCCGCCTGCGCGGCAAGGGCCGCAAGCTCACCGACTACACCGCGATCAGCCCCGAGGCGGTCGAGACGCTGCGGATCGCCGAGCGGGCCGCCGAGCGCGGGCTCGACTTCAGCTACCGTCCCCGGCGCGATCCGCTCGAGACCCGCCTGTGGGTGTTGCGGCGGGTGGACGCCGGCAATTATCACAAGGGCCATCTCGCCGGCTGGGGGATCGACGTCCGCGATCCGACGGCGGACCGCCGGCTCATCGAATTCTGCCTGACCGTCCCGCCGGACCAGTATCTGAGAGGCGGGATCCGCCGGGCCCTCGCCCGGACCGCCTTCGCCGACCGGCTTCCGCCGGCGATCGTCAACGAGCCGCTCAAGGGCTATCAGGCGGCCGACTGGCACGAAGGCCTCGAAGCCGCCCGCGACGAGCTCGGCGGCGAGCTCGGACGAATCGCGGCCTGCGGCGAAGCCGACGCCACGGTCGATCACGCGAAAATGCGGGCGCTGGCCGAGTCCATGCCCTCGGGCGGCTGGCACAAGGCCGCCACGACCGAGAAATACCGCCTGGGCCTGTTGCGCGGAGTCTCCGCCGGCCACTTCATCCGCAAGGCGGCCGGCTCAAACCAATAAGCGGGCGGCGGGCCCCGGATATCAGGCGAAGTTGATCGGGCTCGCCTCGTCGATTCCCGCCCGGCCTTCCTCCCGGAAGGGGCCGTCGCGCTCGACCCAGTGCAGGAAGAGGTGGGCGGACCAGCGGTTCGGATTGGGTTCGGTGCGGCCGTGCCGGCGGTGGATTCCCCGGTAGAGGACGGCGTCTCCGGGCTCCATCCCGATCGAGACGTGCTCCTCTCCCTCGAAGTCTTCCGACAGGCGCTTCTGCCGCTCCGGAAGCGGAACCTTGCCGATCTCGAGCGGCCAGGGCTTTCCGTCGCTGTAATCGAGCGTGAGCGAAACGCTGTGCTCGCACGCCTCCCGGTCCGAATGCACCCGGCAGACGTCGCCGGCGCGGTAGATCCGGAACAGGTCGTAGGTCGGGAGCAGCTCGCGCCCGACCAGCTCGCTGAGCAGCGGTGTCAGCCCCCACTGGAAGAACTTCATCGGCGGGTATTGCGCGCCGTGGACCTGAAGCGCCGGGCGCTGGAGCACTCCGGGCCTGCTTTCCTTGCCGGTCATCGGAAATACGGTGCGGCCCAGATCCCTGGCGAGGCTCCGCAGGAAGGTGCGGGCCATGGACGGGTCGATCAATCCCCTCAGATGCGCATAGCCATCCGTGGCATAATTACCGACGATCTCCATCGGGACGGGAGCTACGGCGCGGCCCTTCGGCGTGCAAGCCGGTTCTCGCGCTGGGGCTCGGCCGGCCCGCTTATTGCCATTGCCAATCAGAGCGTTCATGACGCTCGAATGCTTTCTCAACGAACGCGCTATACAATCCGCGCGCTCCTCCACCTCGCCGACCGCTATGGCGAGGGGCCGGTCCAGCTCAGCGAGATCGCCAGCCGGCAGAACATCCCGCCCAAGTTCCTCACCGTGATGCTCTCGCAGATGATCCGCGAGAAGCTGGTCGCGAGCCGGCGCGGCCGCGACGGCGGCTATTGGCTGGCCAGGCCGCCCGCCGAGATAAGCTACGGCTCGATCGTCCGGCTCACCCGGGGCTCGCTCGGCCTGCTCCCCTGCGCCAGCCGCTACCGTCACGAGACCTGCAAGAATTGCATCACCGAGGACCAGTGCCGCCTCCACCGGGTGATGCTGATGGTCCGCGACGAGACCGCCCGCATCCTCGACGGGCTGAGCCTGGCCGACCCGGTTCCGGAGGAGCCGCTGTGGGAGGACCCGATGTTCCCCG
>DASQJV010000256.1:0-3960 GCA_035630855.1 Allosphingosinicella sp.
CATCAGCGAGCCATAGATGCCGCCATTGGTGATGGTGAAGGTGCCGCCCTGCATTTCCTCGATCTTGAGCTGACCGTCGCGGGCGCGCCGGCCGAAGTCGGCGATGGTCTTCTCGACCTCGGCGAAGCTCAGCGCCTGGGCGTCGCGGATGACCGGGACGACCAGCCCGTTCGGGGCCGAGACGGCGACCGAGACGTCGACATAATCGTGATAGACGATCTCCTCGCCTTCTATGTAGGCGTTGACCGCCGGAACGTCGCGGGCGGCGAGCACCGCCGCCTTCACGAAGAAGCTCATGAAGCCGAGACGGATCCCGTGCTTCTTCTCGAACAAATCCTTGTAGCGATTCCTCGCCTCCATCACCGCCGTCATGTCGAGGTCGTTGAAGGTGGTCAGCATCGCCGCCGTGTTCTGTGCCTCCTTGAGCCGGCGCGCGACGGTCTGCCTGAGGCGGGTCATCCGGACCCGTTCTTCCTTCCGTTCCCCGGCGGAGGCCGGGGCCCGGGCCTGCGCCGGCGCCGTCTGGGCCCCGGCGTTCGCCGGGGAACTGGGCGCCGGCGGCGGGGGCGGGGCCTCCTTGGCCTTCGCCGCCGCCGCGAGCACGTCGTCCTTGGTCAGCCGGCCGTCCTTGCCGGTGCCCTTGATCCGCGACGGATCGAGATGGTGCTCGAGCACGATCCGGCGCACCGCGGGGGACAAGGTGAGGTGGGGGCTGTCGTCTTCGCCGGGGGCGTCCTCGGAGCGGAGCTCGACATTCTCGCCGGCGCCCTCCGGATTGACCGGGACGGCGGCGGGCGTCGCCTGCTCGGCCTTGGCCGTGGCCGGCATTCCCGAGCCGCTCTCGATCCGGGCGATTGCAGCGCCGACCGCGACCGTGTCGCCGACCGCGACGAGCTGGTCGCCCATCACTCCGTCGACCGGCGAGGGCACCTCGATCGCGACCTTGTCGGTCTCCAGGCTGGCGACGGGCTCGTCGGCCTTCACCGCATCGCCGGGCATCTTGAGCCACTGGCCGAGGGTGGCCTCGGTGATCGATTCGCCCAGGGTCGGAACTTTGACTTCGGTCGCCATGAAACTTCCTTATCCGGCCTTGCGCTGCGCCGGCGCGTGACTGCTATGGCCGAGCGCGTCGGCGATCAAGGCCGCCTGCTCGGCGGCGTGGCGCCTGGCGAGCCCGGTGGCCGGCGACGCCGCCGGCTTACGGCCCGCATAAATGGGCCGCCTCGGCTTGAGCCCGGCCTCGCCCAGCCGCCGCTCGAGCCGCGGCTCGACATGGGCCCAATAGCCCTGATTCTGCGGCTCCTCCTGGGCCCAGACCACCTCCTCGAGGTGGGTCATGCGCTTCAGCCGGGCCAGTAGCGCCTCGCCCGGGAAGGGATAAAGCTGCTCGATCCTGACGATGCTGACAGCGGCGTCGCCGGCCTGGTCGCGCGCGTCGAGCAACTCGTAGGCGAGCTTGCCCGTGCACAGGACCAGGCGCTTCACCTGATCGTCGGCGGGGCCCCTGGGATCGGACAGGATCCGCTTGAAATGGCTCTCGCCGGTGAAGTCGGCGAGGCTGGACACGGCCTGCTTGTGGCGGAGCAGCGACTTGGGCGTCATCAGCACGAGCGGCTTGCGGAAGTCGCGGTTCATCTGCCGCCGGAGGATGTGGAAATAATTGGCCGGAGTCGTGCAGTTCGCCACCTGCATATTGTCCTCGGCGCAAAGCTGCAGGAAGCGCTCCGGCCGGGCCGAGCTGTGCTCGGGTCCCTGTCCCTCATAGCCGTGCGGAAGCAGCAGGACGAGGCCGCTGGCGCGAAGCCATTTCGCCTCGCCGGCGGCGATGAACTGGTCGATCATCACCTGGGCGCCGTTGGCGAAGTCGCCGAACTGGGCCTCCCACAGGACCAGGGTCTGCGGGTCGGCGAGCGAATAGCCATATTCGAAGCCCATCACCCCGAATTCGGAGAGCGGGCTGTCGCGCACCTCGAAGCGGGCCGGGCCGATCCGGGTCAGCGGGATATATTTGCGGCCGTCCTTCTGATCGACCCAGACGGCGTGGCGCTGGCTGAACGTCCCGCGACCCGAATCCTGGCCCGACAGGCGGACCGGATGGCCCTCGCGGAGAAGGGTGCCGAAGGCGAGCACCTCGGCCGTCGCCCAGTCGAAGCCCTCGCCGCTGGCGAACATCTCGCGGCGGGCGTCGACGATCCGGCCCAGGGTCTTGTGGACCGCGAGGTCGGCGGGGATTGCGGTCAGGACTTTACCCACCTCCCGCGCGACGTCCTCCGAGACTCCGGTGGGGACGTTGCGGCGCTCGGTGATCGCTTCCTGGGGCCGGTTGAGGCCCGCCCAGGCGCCCTCGAACCAGTCGGCCTTGTTGGGCAGATAGGATTTCGCCGCCTCGAACTCGGTCTCGAGCAGGGCGGTGAAGTCGGATATCTCCGTCTCGACCCAGTCGGCTCCGATCACGCCTTCGCCGACCAGCCGCTCGGCGTAGAGGGTCGAGATGGGCGGATGCTCGCGGATCTTCGAGTACATGAGCGGCTGGGTGAAGCTCGGCTCGTCGCCCTCGTTGTGGCCGAAGCGGCGGTAGCACCACATGTCGATGACGATGTCGCGGTTGAAGCGCTGGCGATATTCGATGGCGAGCTTGCAGCAGAAGGTCACCGCCTCGGGATCGTCGCCGTTGACGTGCAGGATCGGCGCCTGGATCGCCTTGGCGACGTCGGACGGGTAAGGCGAGGACCGGCCGAATTGCGGGCTGGTGGTGAAGCCGACCTGGTTGTTGATGATATAGTGGAGGCAGCCGCCGGTCGAATAGCCGGGGATCCCCGAGAAGCCGAGGCATTCGGCGACGATGCCCTGACCGGCGAAAGCGGCGTCGCCGTGGAGAAGCACCGGAAGCACGCGGTCGCCGTCCGGATCGTCGAGCGCGACCTGCTGCGCTTTGGCCTTGCCGAGCACGACGGGGTCGACCGCTTCGAGGTGGCTCGGATTGGGGACCAGCGACAGATGGACCTTGATCCCGTCGAACTCGCGGTCCGACGAGGTGCCGAGATGATATTTGACGTCGCCCGAGCCGCCGACGTCTTCGGGGTTGGTCGCTCCGCCGGCGAATTCGGAGAAGATCGCCCGGTAGGGCTTGCCCATGACGTTGGCGAGGACGTTGAGGCGGCCGCGATGGGCCATTCCGAGCACGATCGAGCCGACCCGGTCGGCGCCGCCATATTTGATCACGGCCTCCAGGGCCGGAATCATCGACTCGCCGCCATCCAGCCCGAAGCGCTTGGTGCCGACATATTTGCGGGCGAGGAACTTCTCCCACTGCTCGGCCTGGATGACCTTGGCGAGGATCGACCTCTTGCCTTCGGGCGTGAATCGGATCGCCGCCTCCGCGCCCTCCATCCGGTCCTGGAGGAAGCGGCGCTCCTCCAGATCGTTGATGTGCATGTATTCGAGGCCGACATTGCCGCAATAATTGCGGCGGAGGATGTCGACGACCTCGCGGACCGTCGCCTGCTTCAGACCCAGCGCTCCGCCAAGCCACACCGGCCGGTCGAGCGAGTCCGGGCCGAAACCGTGATATTCGGGCTTCAGATCCTCCGGCATGTCGCGCTTGGCGAGGCCGAGCGGATCGAGATTGGCGGCGAGATGCCCGCGCACCCGGTAGGTGCGGATCAGCATCATCGCGCAGATCGAATCGTTGGCGGCCCGCTCGACGTCCGCGCCGCTCGCGCCGGCGGCCGCGGCGGCCTCCTTCGCCTTGGCCGCGACCTTCTCGATCGTCATCGAGGTCGGGTCGAGGCCGGCGTTGAGTTCGTCGAGCTCGGCGATCGGCCAGTTGCCGCGCGCCCAGCTCGGTCCCTGCTCGCGTTCGCTGCCGATGCTGTCCAAGTCCAAAGCCTTCCAAATCCGCACCGGGGAAACGCGCCCGGCCTTCAGCATTTCCATTTCCGTCATCCCGACGAAGGCCGG
>DASQJV010000257.1:0-2025 GCA_035630855.1 Allosphingosinicella sp.
CCAGCAGCCGGGCGAACTCCGCCACCGCCGCTTCCGGGCCCGCTTCATGCCCCCACACCGCGTTGCACACCGCCAGGAAGTCCGCTCCGGCCTCGATCAGCACCCGCCCGTTCTCAGGCGTGATCCCGCCGATCGCGACGCAGGGTATCTCGAACAGGCGCGACCACCAGGAGAGGATCGACGGGTCGGGTCGGTGCGCCGTTTCCTTGGTCGAGGTCGGGAAGAAGGCGCCGAAGGCGACATAGTCCACTCCGGCGTCGCCCGCCTCCATCGCGAGGTGGCGGCTGGCGTGGCAGGTGACCCCGATCTGGGCGGTGGGACCCAGCCGCTCCCTCGCCTCGCGCGGATCGCCGTCGCCCTGGCCGAGATGGACCCCGTCGGCGCCGATCCGCCTCGCGAGGGCGACGTCGTCGTTGACGATGAAGGCGACCTCGCGCCTCTCGCAGATGCGTTGCAGGGGCTCGGCGACGCGCGCCGCCTCGTGCTGGTCGACGCCCTTCACCCGGAACTGGAAGGCCGCGACCGGCCCGCCGTCGAGGGCGCGCTCGAGCCGTCCGGGAAAGTCGCCGCCCACCTCGAGCGGCGAGATCAGATAGAGCTGGCAGGGCGGCCGCGACGCCGATTCGAAGAGAGTCGCGAAATCCGGATCGAGCGGGTCTTCCATCGCCTCAGCCGTTCGCACCAACCCGCTCGCCGCTCAAGCAGCAAAAGCGGGCCGGCTTGCGGCCGGTCCCCCAGCGCTCGACGACATGGGTGAAGCCGGCGGCTTCCATCAGCGCCTTCACCTCCGCGGGCTCGAACAGCCGGAAGCCGAAACGGTGGCCCGGCCATTTGCGGAGCTCCGCGGCCGGCTCGAAGACGATGGCGAGCCTGCCGCCGGGCTTGGTCACCCGCGCCAGCTCGGCCAGCGCCGCCGCCGGATCGGGCCAGAAATAGAGGCTGTTGACGCTCACCGCCCTGGTCACCGTGTCGGGCGGAAGCGGCAGGCTCTCGGCCGATGCCCGGAGGAGGTGGAGCCGGCCGCGGCGGACGTCGCGGGCGAAGCGGTCGCGGGCCCGGGCGATGAGCGCGTCCGACAGGTCGGCCCCGAACACCTCGCCGCGGGTCCCGAGCAGGAGCGAGCGGAGCAGACCGCCGCCGCCGAAGCCCACCTCCAGCACCCAATCGTCCCGCTCGAGCCGAAGGCAGGCCAAAGCGAGCGCGTTCATCTCGCGGCTGATCCGGTCCAGCCAGGGCGCGATCAGGAACCGCCCGACGGGTCCCGAAGGCCGCGCGAACTGGCGGGCGAGGAAGCGGTGGAGGCTTATGCCGCGACCTTCTCGGTCGAGGCGCGATGGATGTCGTCGATCGCTTCCCCAAGCGAGCGGTCGAACTCCTCGTCGCTCATCTGGTGGCGAAGGTCCTCGAGCAGGGCCCGGCTGAAGCTCGCGATCATGCCGCGGTTCCTGGCCAGCTCGGCGCAGGCCTCGGCCCGGCCGTAGCCGCCCGACAGCGCCACCACGCGAAGCACCCGCGCATGGTCGACGAGCGGGTCGAACAGGCCGGGCGTGGCCGGGATGCTGAGCTTCAGCATCACCCGATCGTCGCCGGGCAGGGCATCGAGGCCCTTCAGAAGCTCGTCGAGCAGGATCCGGTCGGCCTCGGCGCGCTCGGGACTCTTGATATTGACCTCGGGCTCGAGGATCGGGACGAGGCCGGCGGCGAGCACCTGGCACGCGACCTCGAACTGCTGGGCGACGATCGCGGCGATGCCCTCTCGATCGGCGAGGTTGATCACCGAACGCTCCTTGGTCCCGAACACGCCGAGCGCCTTCGCCCGGGCCAGCAGACCGTCGAGTTCGGGCATCGGCTTCATCAGCTGCACGCCATTGACCTCATCCTCAAGACCCTTGTCGATCTTGATGAAGGGAACCACGCCGCGCTCGATCAGTGCCTGCGGGACCGACTTGCCGCCAGCTTCGCCATTCATGGTGCGCTCGAACAGGATCGCGCCGAGCACCTTTTCGCCAGTGAACACCGGCGAGG
>DASQJV010000258.1:0-6117 GCA_035630855.1 Allosphingosinicella sp.
GCCCGGGGCGCAAGCCGGCACGGCGAAGCGCGAAGGAGCCCGGCTGGAAGACGCAGGGTCCGAAGCGGACCAAGTTTAGGAAATTGAGCAATCCGTGTCCGTGGCGTCGAAGCCAGGTTGGTATAGTCTTCGCCCGGGGAAGGAGCGGAACTTGCCTGCATCGGGTGTCGAAGGCGTTCGACCGGCTTGCCGAGTACTTACGGGAGCTGTCGTCCTCTGCTGCGCCCAGCCGGCGGTTGCGCAGCTCTCCGAGTCCGCCGGCGAGATCGTCGTTACCGCCCAGCGGAGGCCGGAGCGGCCCGAGGACGTCCCGATCTCGCTCACCGTCCGCTCCGGGGAGGAGCTCGAGCGATTCCAGATCACCGACAGCGCGGGCCTGGCCAGGACGGTTCCGAGCCTGGTGATGACCCGAAGCGGCGCCTTCACCCAGCCCTATCTGCGGGGCGTCGGCAAGAGGTCGACGCTCGGGGTCGAGAACAGCGTCGCGACCTATGTCGACGGAATCTATCTCGCCTCCTCGATCGGCGCCCTGCTCGACCTTCGGGGCGTCGAACGCGTCGAAATTCTGAACGGGCCGCAGGGAACCTTGTTCGGCCGCAACACGACCGGGGGAGTCGTCCAGATCGTCACTCGCGACCCCGCGGCCGAAGCCTATGGCGAAGTCGCCCTGCAGGCCGGCACCTACGGCTATGTCCGCGGCGACGCTTATGTCACCGGCGGAACCGGCCGCCTCGCCGGCAATCTGGCGGTCAGCCTGTCGCGCGGCGGCGGCTACGGCGCCAATTTGTTCACCGGCGAGACGGACCAGGGCGAGGTCGGCCACCAGCTCGTCGCGCGCAGCAAGTGGCTGCTTCAGGCCGGCGGTTCGCTCAAGCTCACCTTTGCCGCCGACTACCAGGACATCGAGCAGGATTTCGCGCAACGGCCCGTGGCGGGATATCCGCCGATCGGCGAGCCTCGGACCGCCGGTTTTCGCGACGGCGACCAGGACGCGCCGAACCGCTTTCATTTTCGCTCCGGCGGAGCGCTCGTGAGGGCCGATATGGCGATCGGAAGCCTGTCGCTGGTCAGCCTGACGGCCGTCCGCCGGACGAGGGCGCGCTACGGCAACGATCTCGACCTCGGGCCGCTTCCCCTGCTCTCGGGCCAGCCGACCGCCGACCAGAAGCAGTTCAGCCAGGAATTCCAGCTTCACTCCGCGGACTCGTCCCGCCTGCGCTGGATCGCCGGGCTCTATTACATCCGCCTCGAGGAAAGCTATGAGCCGACGCTCTTCCTCTACGGCGGCAGCTACTCGGCGCGGCTGGGCGGCCGGATCCGGCAGTCGCTCAGCGACACCGGCCGGGTCTCGTCCTACGCGGCTTATGGCCAGGCGACCTGGCCGATCGACGACCGCACCCGGATAACGGCGGGCCTGCGCCAGACGATCGAGCATCGCTCGGTGGAAGCGGCGGGCTGGCAGGAGTTCGCGGCCGCGCCCTTCGTCCGGCCGATTCCAGGCCTGCCGCTGCCGACCCAGCCGCCGTTCCGGAACGGCAGGACCTTTCGAGCGCCGACCTGGCGGGCGTCGCTCGACACCGACATCTCGGACCGCTGGATGGCCTATCTCTCCGCCGGCCGCGGCTTCCAGAGCGGCGGCTGGAACCTCCAGACTCCGCAGGCTCCGCCGTTCGGGCCGGAGAGGCTGGACGCGTTCGAGGCGGGCCTCAAATATGCCGGCCGGTCCGGGCGGCTGCGGGCCGAAGCGGCGGCCTTCGCCTACGATTATTCCGACCTCCAGGTCTCCGCCTTCACTCCGCTCGGCTCGATGACGACCAATGCCGCGTCGGCGGACCTTTACGGACTCGAGCTCCAGCTCACGGCGCAGTCGAAGGGGACCGCCCTGTCCGCCGGTGCGCAGCTGCTCGAGGCGAATTACGGGCGGTTCCCGAATGCGACGTGCATCGATCTCGACCCGTCCGCCGCACTCCGATACGGCCCCAGGCCGTGCGACGCCACCGGCCACCGGCTCCCGTTCGCGCCCGCTTTCAAGGCCAATGCGGGCGTCATCCAGCAGCTCGCGCTCGGCACCGCGGGCCGGGTGACGCTCGCCGGGAATCTCTCCTACAACAGCGGCTATTACGCCGAGGCCGACAATGTCGCCCGTCAAAGCTCCTTCGCCACTCTCGACGTCTCGATCGAATGGCGGCCGGGCCGAAGCAGCCCCTCCATCCAGCTGTGGGCCCGCAACCTCACCGACGCCCGCTACTCGGACGCCTTGGTCAACTTCCCAACGACCGGCATCCTGCAGCGGCCGGCGGCGCCTCGCCGGTTCGGCCTTTCCATCGCTTATGGCCGGTAGCCCGCCGGCCCGGAACGCACGGCGCTGGGCTTCGGGGATTCAATGAGTTACGCTCCGGAAAAAGCCGCTGATGGACTGCCGGGGGGGAAGGTCGTCGTGCCACACGAACATCTGGGGCTGTTCGACAAGCCCGCGGGCCGGCGCGACATCCGATACCCGCTCGCGTTCCTCGCCATCCTGTTCGCGGCGTTTCTCCCGATCCTCACATTCCATGACGTTCCTCTCGGGGAAATCGGCGCGTTCGTCCCGGTCATCAACGCCATCCTGTTCGTCGCCGAGCTGATCCTCGCGACCATGCTCTTCGCCGAAGCCAGCATCTTCCATTCGCGGGCGCTGGCCGTCCTGGCATCGGGGTTCATCTTCATCGCCGCCCTGATCCTGCCCTATGTGCTGGCGTTTCCGGGCGCCTTCGCGCCCGACGGCCTGTTCGGCGACGGCACCAACACGCCGGCCTGGATCATGATCTTCCGGCGGCTGGGCTTCCCCGCCATGATCATCTGCTACGCCGTCTGCGACGCGAGGGACCGTTCGGCCGGAGCGGTCAGCAAGGCACCGCGGGCCAGCGTGCTCGCCTGGATTTCCGGCGCGCTGTTGCTTGCGGCGGCGGCCACGGCTCTCCCCGCCCTCCGGCCGGACCTGCTCCCACCCATTTTCTCCAGTCGCAGCGAGGCGATCCGGCTGAATCTTCATGTCTTCAATGCCTCGAACATGGCGCTCATCCTCATCGCGATCGCCATGCTGCTCCGAAAACGAAGGTCGATGCTGGACGTCTGGCTGCTGGTCTCGCTCGCCGGCTGGCTGCTGCAATCGCTGCTCAATGTGCCGCTGCATTCCCGCTTCACGATCGGATGGTATTCGCTGCAGCTCTTCATCCTGGTTTCCAACCTGTGCGTCCTGATCGCCCTGATCGCCGAGACGAATAGGCTTTCCGCCCGGCTCGCCCTTTCGACCGCGGCGCGGAGCCGGGAACGGCATGCCCGACTGATGACGATCGACGGGATCGCGGCGGCCATTTCGCACGAAATCGGGCAACCGCTTACCGCCGCCAGCACCAACGTCTCGGCGGCCCTGATCTGGATGGATCGGGACAAGCCCGATCGCGACAAGGCGATCCAGGCCATGCGCAGCTCGGTTGACGCCATCCACCTTTGCTTCGAAGTGCTGAGGAGCATGCGCGCCTTGTTCTCCAAGGGAGCGCCCGCATCGACCGAGTTCACCGTCGCTCACCTTCTGCGCGAGACCGTGTCTCTCGTGACTCCCGAACTGGACGATGCGCGGATCTCCTTGCAGCTATGCTGTCCCGAGAACCTCCCCCACGTCAGGGCCGATCGCGTTCAGGTCCAGCGGGTCCTCGTCAATCTGATCAACAACGCGATCGAATCGATGGCGGCGACGGCCTCCCGGCCCCGCCGGTTGACGATCAGGGCCGAACCGGCCGGGGACGGCGCCGTGCTGATCGAGGTCATCGACACGGGGGCGGGCATCCCGCCGAGCGACCTGGAGAAAATTTTCGAGCCGTTCTACACCACCAAGGAGACGGGCACCGGC
This sequence comes from Allosphingosinicella sp., assembly GCA_035630855.1. Taxonomy (GTDB): domain Bacteria; phylum Pseudomonadota; class Alphaproteobacteria; order Sphingomonadales; family Sphingomonadaceae; genus Allosphingosinicella. The sequence goes on from DASQJV010000258.1 coordinate 3,890, forward strand.
CTCGGCCTGTCGCTGTGCCGCACGATCGTCGAGGAGCATGGCGGTTCGCTGTGGGCGGTAGCCGGCGTCGAGCGAGGCGCGGCCTTCCGCCTCCGGCTCCCTTCCGCCGCGTCGCGCGGACGACAAGCCCTGACGCGAGAGTGTTTCGGCCAGGAGTCGCGGAACGAGTGGCGATCGGGTTGAGACGATCGCCGGGCGGCCAGGCGAATAGCAAAGGGCCGCGCCCGCTGGTAGGATAAGGGGATGCTGAAGCTCACCTGCCTGTGCGGCCGGATCCGGGTCGAGACCGCCAAGCGGCCGGACTTCATCCACGAGTGCAATTGCACCTTGTGCAGCAAGTCGGGCGCGCGATGGGGCTATTTCCACCCGTCCGAGGTCGGCATCGAGGGCGCGGCGGAGGGCTATTGCCGCGAGGACAAGCAGGATCCGGGAGCGCTGCTTCAGTTCTGCGCGAAGTGCGGGGTGACGACCCATTTCGTCCTCACCGCCGCGGCGGCGGCGAAGCACGGCAACGTCGTCATGGGGGTCAACATGCGGCTGGCGGAGGAGAGCGATCTCGCCGGGGTCGAGCTTCGCTATCCCGACGGCCGCGCCTGGGCGGGCGAGGGCGGCTTCGGCTACGTGCGGGAGGCGCGGATACTGGGCGTGGCGGCGGATTCCGTCCGTCATTCCGGCGGAAGCCGGAATCCATGAACATTGCGGGCGCCAGCCTGTCGCGATCCGTGTTCATGGATCCCGGATCAAGTCCGGGATGACGCCGAGCGGCGGGTGACGCCTTAATCCAGCCTCACCTTCCCGCGCCCCTCCTTGACCTTGCTCCGCCCCTTCTTCTCGTCGACCCTCTTCGCCTTCGCGGCCCGGCTCGGCTTGGTCTTGACCCGGCGGCGCGGGGCGACGTGGGCCCTGGCGATGAGGTCGGCGAGGCGCGCCCGCGCCTCCTCGCGATTGGCTTCCTGGGTGCGGTGGGTGCGGGCGGTGACGATTATCTCGCCCTCGGCGGTCATCCGGCTTCCGGCCAGGGTCTTGAGCCGGGCGTAGACGGCGGGGGCGAGTCCGAGCCTGAAGACGTCGCAGCGCAGCTGGACGGCGGTCGCCACCTTGTTGACGTTCTGGCCGCCGGGGCCGGTCGAGGCGAGGAACTTCTCCTCGAGCGCCTCCTCGGGAAGGACGTAGGGCTCAGCCGTCGAGGACATCGCCGAGGCCCGAGCTGACGAAGGTCGGAGGGAGCGGAGCCGTCGCCTCGACCGGCGGCTTGCCGTCGCGCTCGACCCGGATCGAGAGGGCGTGGAGGAGCATCGGCCCGCTCGAGCCGCCGTAGACCGGGTCGCCGCTGATCGGGATCCCGAGGCCGTCGGCGGCGTGGACCCTGATCTGGTGGGTGCGGCCGGTCTCGGGCGAGAACAGGATCACCGCCCGGCCGTCGCGGACGGCGACCTTGCGCCAGCGGGTCAGCGAGGGCCGGCCGGCGGGATCGCTCACCATCCGCCAGCCTTCGGCCTCGCTCGACACCTTGCCGAGCGGGTTGTCGATCACGCCTTCGTCGCCGGCCGGGACTCCGTCGAGGACCGCCAGATAGGTCTTGGCGACCTTCTTCTCCTCGAAGGCGCGCTGGAAGCGCTTGTGGGCCTTGGGGTTGCGGGCGAGGAGCAGGCAGCCCGAGGTGTCGCGGTCGAGCCGGTGGACGGGCAGCGGCGCGCGTTTGAAGCCGAAGCGGAAATGCTTCAGATAATCCTCCAGGCTCTCGGGCGTCCGCGAGCCGGGGTGGACGGCGAGCCCCGCCGGCTTGTCGATGACGATCGCCTCGCCGTCGATGAACAGCACATATTTATCCCACACGGCGGTTTTTCTCTCTTCGCGTGGGGACGCCCTGCCACGCCCGAGGCGCCGGCGCAAAAGCTGATTGCCGAGTCCGGCCGGACCAGCTCGCGAAGGCCGGATTTCGCAACCCCCTGGTTCAGGCCCGTTCGCGAGCGCGCATCTCCAAGACCCTTTATGACCATGAGGGGGCTGTGGACACCGCCCGCGGGCCGATAAACGTCGATGAATCGCGTCGCAAAGTCGATGAATTAAGTCTTTTCGTTCCGGGCGCCCGTTTTCGTCCATCGGGAGGGCGGTCCCCCCGGGGCCTGTTGCGGCCGCGCAACGTTTGGCGGACGTGATTGGGATTCCTCGTTTAATTCGAAATTAACCTTTTGCGTTCAGTAATCCCATGGTTAATGAACTTCATC
>DASQJV010000259.1:0-4936 GCA_035630855.1 Allosphingosinicella sp.
GCGCCCAGGAGCCCGAGCCGAAGCATGCCGGCCGCGACGCCGCGGCGATGCCCGGCTTCAGGGCCGAGCTGATCGGCGGCTACGACACCGACGGCTATGAGCAGGGCGTGCTCTACGGCGCCTCGTCGGAAGCCGGCACGATCCGGATCATCACCAACAAGCCCGATCCGTCCGGTTTCGAGGGCGGCGCCGACGCCGAGCTCAACACCGTCCGCCACGGCGGCATCGGCGGCGGGGTCCAGGGCTTCGTCAACATGCCGATCTCGGACGGCGCCGCGCTCCGGGTGGTCGGCTGGTACCGGCACGACGCCGGCTATATCGACAACGTCCCCGGCACCCGCGCCTTCCTTCCGCAGCCGGGCGGGATCGTCATCGACAACGCGCCGCTCGTCGAGGACAATTTCAACGACGTCGACGTCGTCGGCGGCCGAGCCGCGCTCGGAATCGACCTCGACGACAATTGGACGGCGACCGCCAGCCTGATCGGCCAGGACCAGAAGAGCCGCGGCACCTTCGGCTTCGACCCCAGCGTCGGCGACCTCGCCGTCCAGCATTTCTTCCCCGACAAGCGCCACGACCGCTTCGTCCAGGCCGCGCTCACCGTCGAGGGCAAGATCAGCAACTGGGACCTGACCTACGCCGGCGCCTATCTGGTCCGGAACATCGACAGCACCAACGACTATACCGATTATGCCGAGGCCTATGACGAGCTCTACGCCGATTACGGCGGGATCGCGGGCTATCTCTATTTCTTCGACGACGCCGGCAACACGATCGATTCCTCGCAGCACATCGTCGGCCGCGACCGCTACCGGAAGATGAGCCACGAGCTTCGCATCGCCTCGCCGGCGGACAAGAGGCTCCGGCTCGTCGCCGGCCTCTTCTACCAGCGCCAGACGCACGGCATCCACCAGGATTACCAGGTCACCAACCTCGCCGACGAGCTCTCCGTCAACGGCTTCCCCGGGACGCTGTGGCTGACCCAGCAGGAGCGGATCGACAAGGATTATGCCGCGTTCGGCGAGGCGAGCTTCGACATCACCGACACCGTCACCCTCACCGGCGGCCTTCGCGGCTACAAATATGACAATTCGCTGATCGGCTTCTTCGGCTTCGGCCGCAATCCGGGCGGAGGCTATACCGACAGCCCGTTCAACGCAGTGGGCAGCTCGCGGACCGGCTTCATCCAATGCTATACGAGCAGCGGCGCCCGGCTTCGCGACAACATCACCGGGACCGTGCTGCCGCCGATCGTCGAGGGCTCGCCCTGCACCAACCTCGGCGATTTCGTCGGCGGCAAGGTCGTCCCCAGGCGGGTCAAGGGCAGCGGGATCACCCACCGGCTCAACCTCAACTGGAAGATCACTCCCGACCATCTCGTCTACGCGACCTGGTCGAAGGGCTTCCGTCCCGGCGGCATCAACCGCCGCGGCACCCTTCCGCCTTATGACGAGGACACGCTCACCAATTACGAGCTCGGCTTCAAGACCAGCTGGCCGGGCCGGCTGACGGTGAACGGCGCCTTCTTCTGGCAGGACTGGAAGCGCTTCCAGTACAGCTTCCTCGGCGAGAACAGCTTCACCGAGATCCACAACGGCCCCAACGCCCGGATCAAGGGCGTCGAGCTCGACCTGTCGTGGCGGCCGGCGCGCGGCCTCTCGCTGACCGGAAGCGCGGCCTATACCGACGCCGAGGTCCGCGCCAACGTCTGCGACTTCGACGATCCCACTTTCGCCTGCACCGCGCCCGGTCCGCAGGGCCAGGCTAACGGAATCGCCGCTCCGGCGGGGACCCGGCTTCCGGTCACGCCCAAGTTCAAGGCGAGCGCCACCGGCCGCTACGAATTCCCGCTCGGCTCGAACACCGCGCACGTCCAGACCGTGCTCACCCACCAGAGCTCGTCCACCGCCGACTTGAGGGTCGGCCCGGCGGCGGTGCTCGGGCGGCTTCGCCCCTATACGATGGCGGACTTCGCCTTCGGCCTCGAATGGGGGAAGATGACCGGCGAGATCTTCCTCGAGAACGCCTTCGACGAAACGGCCGAGCTGACCCGCTTCCAGCAATGCGGCCAGTGCAACCTCAGGGTCTACATCGTGCCGTACCGCCCGCGCACGCTCGGCATCAGGGTGGGGACGAGGTTCTAGGCGCAGCGGAGTTCGCGATACGTCATCCCGGACTTGATCCGGGATCCATGAACACGGACGGTGGCCGGACAGGCGCGGCCGTGTTCATGGATTCCGGCTTTCGCCGGAATGACGGATTGGGCACCTACCGCGCCGTCGTGAAGAACAGATGCCCGCCGATCACGCGCACCGGCGCGAGCCCCGCCGACCAGCGCGGCGACACCGCCGCCGTGTGGTAGAACAGGGCGCCGCCGGTCGGGTCCTGCGAGGCGCCCGACAATATCTCCGCCGCCACCCGCCTGGCGGTCAGCCACATCGCATGGTCCCCGCTGTCGGGCCGGAGCCTGTCGATGTTCATCATCGCCGGATAATTGGGATCGTTCCTGTTCCAGGCGCTGAACTGCCAGGCCTCGCTCACCGTCTCGCTGGCATAGGCGCCGTGCGCTCCCGAGCGCCGGCGATTGTCGATGACGTGCCCGACCGCCCGCATCGCCGGCTCGCCGCCGTTCCTCGCCTCGCCCCACATGGTGAGCGCCATCCAGTGCGCGTCGACGACGTCGATCTCCTCGGCCGGGACGACCGGCGCGGCCGGCGCCGGCGCCTCGGGCGCGGCCGCCGCGCGCTCGACATTGGGCTGGAGCGGCCGAGTCCATTCGGCCCAGGTCGCGCTCGCCGGCCTGGCCGGGGCCGCGGGCAAAGCGGGTCCGTCGCCCTGCGCCCGGGCGGCCGCGAGTCCGACGATGACAGCGGCGATCCCCGCCCCCGCAGCCCATTTCATAAGGAAATAAATACCTTATCCGGCGGCGATTGACTAGGGCCCGAGGCCCGTCCCGCCGCATTCCGAGCCCCCGTCATCCCGGCGAAGGCCGGGATCCATGAACACGGCCGATCGAAATACGGTCACGACGGCGTTCATGGATTCCGGCTTTCGCCGGAATGACGGGAAAGCTCCTGAACGCCCGTCCAGTCCAGCCCGAAGCGCTGCAGATACTTCCTCAGCCGGTCCGCGTCGTTCGCCGACGCCCGCCGCGAGCGGGAGGCGCTGAACAGCGAGCGGCCGGCGTCCGACAGCGACCGGCTGCGCCGGCAGACCCGGATCACCTCGGCGAGCTGGACCCTGTCGAACGGGTCGATCCCGTCGAGCCGGGCCGGGTCGACCAACCGGTCGAGCCCGTCGGAACCCGCCGTTCCGCTCGACCAGAAGCGCCTCAGCCGCGCCTTCTCCGCCTCGACGGTGGCGAGGTCGATCCGGCCGGACGGGGCGAAGGTCGCCATCCGGGTGACGCTGGCCGCGAGGTCGCGGAAATTGCCGCTCCAGATCGCGTCGGGCGCGGTCGCGAAGGCGAGGAAGGCCCGGCGCGCCTCCTTGTTGAAGCTCACCCGATTACCCTCGCGCTCGGCGAAGCGGTCGAGCTCGTAATCGAGGTTGGGCTCGATATCCTCGAGGCGGTCGCGAAGGGCGGGAAGCTCGAAGGTCCACAGGTTCAGCCGGGCGAACAGATCCTCGCGGAACCGCCCGGCGGCGACGGCGGCGGCGAGGTCGCAATTGGTTCCGGCGATGAGCTGGAAGTCGGACGAGGCCTCGCGGTCGGCGCCGACCGGAAGGAAGCGCTTCTCCTCGATCGCGCGCAGGATCATCGCCTGCTCGTCGAGGCCGAGCTCGCCGATCTCGTCGAGGAAGAGGACCCCCTTGTCGGCGGTCCTGAGCAGGCCCGAGCGGTCGGCCGCGGCGCCGGTATAGGCGCCCTTCCTGTGGCCGAACAGCGCCGACATCGCGCTGTCGCCCTTCAGCGTCGCGCAATTCACCTCGACGAACTCGCCCGACAGCCGGTGCTTGAGGCGCTTGAGATCGAAGATCCGCCGCGCCAGCTGCGACTTGCCGGCGCCGGTCGGGCCCATCAGGAGCAGCGGCGCCCGCGAACGCAGGGCGACTTGCTCGATCTCGTCGATCATCCGGTTGAAGGCCGGGTTGCGGGTCTCGATCCCCGATTTGAGGAAGGAGGTCCCTTCCGCGGCGGCGAGGGCGAAGCGGGTGGCGATGCTGTCGTAGCGCGACAGGTCGAGATCGATGACGCTCCAGCTGCCGGCCGGGCTGACCGTTCCGCGCGACGGCTGGGTCTGGAGCAATCGGCCGGGCAGGTAGCGGGCCTCGGTCAGCAGGAACAGGCAGATCTGGGCGACATGGGTGCCGGTGGTGATGTGGACGAGATAATCCTCGGCCTCGGGGTCGAACTTATAGGCCCGGGCGAAGTCGAGCAGCTTGCCGTAGACCTCCTCGAATTCCCAGGGATCGTCGAAGTCGATCAGGTGCGGCCGTACCTCGGTCTCCGGCGACACCCCGGCGATGTCGGACGCGACGTAGCGGGCAAGGCCCTCGTGCAGCCCGCCGTGGATAAGCTCGAACCGGTCGACCCTAAGATCCTCGTGCATGCACAGCCCGACGCTCGGCCGCCACTTGTTCCAGCGCGCCGGGCCCATCTTGCTGGCACCCAGGGTGGAGCCGACGAAGCCGAGGACGACGGTGGGTCTCATCCTTATACCATGGGATAAACTCCTAGCTATGTCGATAGGATAATCGTCAGGGCTTCACCAACCCTGCTCCGCGCCGATCTGAAAAGGTTGCTGCTTATCAGCGACTTGGCATTTTTCTCAAACGCCGCTGATCGTTTGGCACGGCCTCTGCACATGTGTCGGCGCCGGGCGTGGTCGAACCGTCCGGCGAAGCGGCGGAAGAAGGGGCGGCCGGAATGGGCCGGCCGCCCCGGATACCGAGCGGATTCATGGTGACCTGCCGGTGAGCGCCCGGGCGCGGC
>DASQJV010000260.1:0-6861 GCA_035630855.1 Allosphingosinicella sp.
GATCCGGATCGGCTCGCCCATGTCGAGCACGAACACCTCGCCGTTGCGGGCCATGGCGCTGGCCTGGAGGACGAGCTGGGTCGCTTCCGGGATCGACATGAAGAAGCGGGTCACCTCCGGATGGGTGACGGTGACCGGTCCGCCGCGGCGGATCTGCTCGCGGAAGGTCTGGACGACCGAGCCCGAGGAATCGAGGACGTTGCCGAAGCGGACGATCCCGAAACGGGTCTCGCCCTGCTCGGCCAGCGCCTGGATGATCAGCTCCGCGACCCGCTTGCTCGCCCCCATCACGCTTTCCGGCCGGACCGCCTTGTCGGTCGAGATCATGGTGAAGCGGGTCAGCCTGGCGTCGAAGGCGGCGCGGGCGAGGATCCAGGTGCCGAGGACGTTGTTCTCGACCCCGACGACCTCGTTATGCTCGAGCAGCGGAACGTGCTTGTAGGCGGCCGCGTGGTAGATGGTCTCGACGCCGTGCATCCGGATGATGTCGCGGACGAGAAGCTCGTTGAGCATCGAGCCCACGACGGGCACGACCTCCGGCCGGTCGCGCGGGTCGCGGTCCTTCAGCAGCTCGAGCAGCTGCTGCTCGATCGTGTAGAGCGCGAACTCGCTGTGATCGAGAAGGACGAGCTTGGCCGGGCGGACCCGGACGATCTGGCGGCAGATCTCCGAGCCGATCGAGCCGCCGGCGCCGGTGACGAGGATGGTCTGGCCGTCCACCGCCTCTTGGATCAGGTCGCTCAGGGGCTCGACCGGATCGCGGCGAAGCAGGTCGTTGACGTCGATCGGACGGACGTCGCTGACGGTGAAGCGGCCGGAGACGATCTCCTCGGGAGCCGGTACCGTCATCACCTGGACGTTGAGCTTGTTTAGCCGCTCGATCGCGCTGAGGCGCTGCGAGCGGGTGGCCTTCGGCATGGCGAGGAAGACCTCGCTGACATGATTGTCGCCGACGAGCCCGGCCAGCGCCGAGGGCGGATGGATCTGGGATCCGGCGATGATCTGGCCGCGCAGGGCGGGATCGTCGTCGACGAAGCCGCAGAGTCGGAAATGACGGTCGCGGCGAACCGACTCGGCGAGGCTGATCCCGGCCGAGTTGGCGCCGTAGATGACGATGTTGCGGCGGCCGGCGCGGCCGGTCGGATGCTTGCGGTCGGCGCCGATCACCAGAGCCGCCATCGCGTAGCGGCCCATGAACAGGAGCACGAAGAGGAAGCCGCCGTAGATGAAGCCGACCGACCGGGGCACCAGGATGCGGACTCCGTCGACGACCATCGAGGCGCGCATGAAATAGACCAGGATCACCCAGGCGGTGGCCGCGATGGCGGCGCCGAACAGGATCCGGCTGACCGTGCCGAGATCGAAGAAGCGGAGCACGATATGGTAGATGCGCAGCTGGAACAGCCCGGCGAGGCCGATCAGGATCGAGATCCCGGCGGCCAGCATGACGAGAGGGTCGAGCGGCAGATAGGGCTCGCCGAAACGCGCGGAGAAGGCGGCGATGAGGGCGAGGATCATCGCCGCGACGTCGTACGCCACCAGGATCAGGCGCTTCTGAGCGCGGTCCGCCGAGGAGACTCGTCTGACAAGCTGGAATATCATGGGAATGGCGGTCCTTAGACCAATTTGCCCCTCGCGGGAACCCTAGCCGACCACCGACCGGATGATGCCCGCGAGCTTCTCGGCGCGGAGCCGGAGCCGGTCGGGCCTGAGGGTCGGATGGGTTTCGACCGCAAGGCTGGTCCTCGTCATCGCCCGGGCGTTGGGCAGGTCCGGCCGGGGCAGGTTCCGGAACGCTTCCTCGAGATAGACTTCCGAGCAGGAGCCGGTGAACAGCCGAAGCCCCGCTTCGCCGGCCCGGGCCAGTATCTCCTCGCGGGCCTCCTCGGCCCCCGGCCGCATGTAGAAATTGAGCCTGTAATAAGCGTGGCGGAAGCGCTCGTCCGGAAGCGGCACCCGGATACCCGGCAGGTTCGCCAGTGCCTCCGCCCAGAGGCCGGCGTTGCGGGTCCTCAGCGCATGCCATTCGGGCAGCTTCTCGAGCTGCCTGAGACCGATCGCCGCCTGCGGCCCGGTCAGCCGCCAGTTGGTGCCGACGCTGTCGTGGAGCCAGCGGAAGCCGGGCTTCTCCTGCGGCGCCTCGACCTTGCGGCGGTTCTTGCCATGGTCCTTGAAGCTCCACGCCCGGTCCCAGGCGCCCTCGTCCTTGAACAGGGTCGCGCCGCCCTCGCCGCCGGTGGTGAGGATCTTGTCCTGGCAGAAGGACAGAGCCGCGGCGTGGCCGAAGCTGCCGGCCGGGCGACCGTCTATCTCCGCGCCGTGCGACTGGGCGCAATCCTCGATGACGATGAGGCCATGGCGTTCGGCCAGAGCCATGATCGCCGGCATGTCGCACGGCCAGCCGGCGATATGCACCGGGATGATCGCCCGGGTGCGTTCGGTCAGCACCGCTTCGATGGTCTCGGCGGTGATGTTGCCGCTGTCCGGATCGACGTCGGCGAAGACCGGGGTGGCGCCGAGCAGCATGACGCAGGTCGCCGAGGCGACGAAGGTGCGCGGAGTGACGACGACCTCGTCGCCCGGCCCGATGCCGAAGGCGCGGAGCGGAAGCTCGAGCGCGAGCGAGCCGTTGGCGAGCGCGATGCAATGCTCTGCGCCGAAGGTCCGGGCGAGCGAGTCCTGGAAGTCGAAGACCTCCGGGCCGGTCCACTGGTTGACCCGCCCCGATCTCAGGACCCGGGTGACGGCGTCGATCTCGTCGTCGGCGTAGAAGGGCCAATGCTCGTCCTGGCCCGGCCGAAGATCTTCCGCCGAAGCGGTCGCTCCAGCCATGTCCTTCACGTTCAGCATGCCGATCCCAATTTTGACGGGCCGCGGAAGCGCCCGAGCCTCAGGCGCGCCGGTAGCCCTGCGCCGCCTCCGGGCGGTTCGCATAGGCCGCCGCGCCCGGCCCGTAAACCGTCGCCTTCTGGACGGCCCGGACCGCCATCAGCGCCGCGAAGAAGGTAAGGAGGGCGGGCATCATCATCATCTTCTGCCTGAGCCCCAGGCCGACATTGTAGTTCACCATGGCGAGCAGGAAGGTCAGCATGAAGAAGAACAGAAGGGCGAAGCGGGCGAACATTGTCGACCGGGTCACCGCCAGGGCGGTTCCGGCCCGCCGAACCAGGGTCAGGATGATGATCAGCAGGGCCAGATTCTCCAGCGATGCGACATAGCCCATCACGCCGGTCGCATCGATGAAGAAGGGCCGGAAGAGAAGGCTGAGCAGCTTGACCGGGAAAGAGGCGCCGGTGATGGTGAGGTCGGCGCCCGATTCCTCCGACACCTGGGACTTGGTCTCGATGGTCTGGGCCATCGAATCGGTGCTCGACAGGCTGAGGCCGCCGCCGACCGTATCCTCGACAAGCCCGGCCACGGAGACGATTCCGGCGAGCACCACCACGCCCAGCCCGACTCGCATCAGCAGGGACGTGTTTCGCCCGAACAGGAGGGTCAGCGCCAGCGCGATAAGCGCAAGGAGGGCGATGTGCGGACGGATCAGAAGCATTATCAGCACGCCGGCCCCGAAGGCGAGATAGCGGGTCTGGAGGCGGAACGCGGCCCAGGTGCACAGGGCGACGCCGAGGAAGACGGGCGCGTCCTTGCCGACGGCGCTGGTCCAATAATGAAGCCCGGGCAGGAAAAGCAGCAGGTAGATATTCTTGAAGGTCGGCTGGCCGAGCTCCTGGTGGATGTCGTCGAACGCCCGCATGACGAACAGAATCCCCCAGAATCCCATCGCCTGGAACAGCAGGAAATAATCGAAGAAGCTGCCCCCGAGATAGGTCTTCAGGAACTGCGTGAAATTGATCACGAACACGGTGCTGAGGCCGCTCTGGTTCCCGTATACGCCGAGCCTGTCGTAATAATAGAGGCTCGCGTCGCCCCCGAACTCCTGAACGTACAGATAGGTGATGATCGAGGCGCCGATATGCATCAGCAGCAGAAGCACGAAGAAGATGAACCGGGGCCGCGATTCGCCTGCCCGGGCGAAGTGGAAGCCGGCGATCGAGATCAGGATGCCGAGGAGGCCGAAAGCCGTCATGCGCCGGCCTCCTTCCACCGCCGGCGCACTTCCATCCACCGGCGAACCGCGATTGCGGCGTCGGCGATTCGAGCCGGCGAGCGCAGCAGCATCGCCGCGGCTCGAAGCCATCGCCCGGCGCGGACGGCGTCGGCGAACAGGCCCACCCATTGACCCGAGCGAACCCGGGCGATCCGGTCGGCGAAGGCGCGGGCCAGCTCCGGGTCGCGGCTGACTCGCGGGTCACGGGCGATCGCCTCGAGGGATTCGACAATCCCCTCCGCGAGAGCGCGGATGGCGGTCAGCTGGCCGGGACGCGACCGGTAGAAATAGCCGGCCTCGCGCGCCGCCACCCATTTCACGCCGAGCAGCATCGCATTCATGAAGAACTCGAAATCCTCGCCGGCCCAGTTGCGGTCGGGATGGAATCTGAGGCCGTGAGCGCGCAGCCAGGCGGTCCGGAACATCGGCTTCAATATCCAGTCGCGCCGGGCCATCTCGACCGGGGAGACCGGCCGGCCCTCTTCGGCCTGCGTCCAGCCGGCGATCTCGTAGATGGTCGTCCAGGGCTTGTCCGCTCCGTTCCTGATGAGCAGCTGGTCGTCGCTGACCGCGTCCGCTCCGGCGCCCTTCGCGACGTTCAGCAGATAGGACAGCCGCCCCGGGCCGAACCAGTCGTCGGCGTCGAGAAAGGCGACCCATTCGCCGCGGGCCTCGTCGAGCGCCTTGTTGCGGGCGGCGCTTGGACCGCCGTTGACCGGAAGCCGGAAGCCGCGCACCCGCGGGTCGGCCTCGAGGCGGCGGATCGCCGCGGCCGTGGCGCCGTCGTCGGTCGAGCAATCGTCGACCACGACGATTTCGACGTCGACATCCTGGCTCAGGGCGGAAGCGACCGATTTGTCGAGATAGTCGGCGACATTGTAGGCCGGGATCAGAACCGAGACGATCGGTACCCGCCCTGTCACACCCTGATTGGCGACCGTCATTCCCGAGATTCGCTCCGTCCCAGTTCATAAGAAGTGCCGCGCGCACGGCGGCGCCGCGCCCATGCGGCTGGATTCGCGGCATGGCCGCCGCTAGGGGGACCTACACGCAGCCGGCGAAGGTTGGAAGCCTCCGCTTGGGCGGTGGCGACCGAAACCCGCCGGTCGCCGCAGCCTCCGACATGAAGAAGGATTTCGCGATGACCAGTCGACACGCCCGGGAAGGAGCGCCCGCTTGAAAGGCATAATACTCGCCGGCGGCAGCGGCACCCGCCTCTATCCGGCCACCCTCTCCGTCTCCAAGCAGCTCCTGCCGGTCTACGACAAGCCGATGATCTATTATCCGCTCGCAACGCTGATGCTGGCGGGGATACGCGAGATATTGATCATCTCGACTCCGCGCGACCTGCCGAGCTTCCGCGACCTGCTCGGCGACGGCGGCGCCTTCGGCCTCACCCTCGATTATGCCGAGCAGGCCCATCCCAACGGGCTCGCCGAGGCGTTCATCATCGGGCGCGAGTTCGTCGGCGAGGATTCGGTCGCCCTCATCCTCGGCGACAACATCTTCTTCGGAAGCGGCCTCGCCGAGCTCTGCCGCGACGTCGCCGGGCGCGGCGCGGGAGCCACGGTGTTCGCTTATCATGTCGAGGACCCGCAACGCTACGGCGTGGTCTCCTTCGACCCCGAGACGATGCGCGCCGTCGAGATCGTCGAGAAACCGCCCGAGCCCAGGTCGAACTGGGCGGTGACCGGCCTCTATTTCTACGACAACCGCGTGCTCGACATCGCCGCGGCGGTGAAGCCCTCCCATCGCGGCGAGCTCGAGATCACCGACGTCAACCAGGCCTATCTCGAGCTGGGCGAGCTCAACGTCGTCCGCCTCGGCCGCGGCTACGCCTGGCTCGACACCGGCACCCACGACAGCCTCCACGAGGCCGCCTCGTTCGTGAAGACGGTCGAGCACCGCCAGGGCATCAAGGTGATGTCGCCCGAGGAGATCGCCTTCGATTACGGCTGGCTGGACGCCGACCAGCTTCGCGCCGCCGCCGACCGGCTCGGCAAGTCCGATTATGCGACCTTCCTCAGGCGCCGGGCCGACGAGGGCCCCAGCGGTCCCGGCGGGCTCTACGGAGTGGCGCGATGAGCGGGCGGCTCAACATCCTCGTCACCGGCGGCGCCGGCTTCATCGGCTCGGCCCTGTGCCGCCACCTGGTGCGGAGCGGCCGCTACCGGGTCGTCAACCTCGACAAGCTGACCTACGCCGGCAATCTCGACTCCCTGAAGGAGATCGGCGACTCGCCCGACTATCGCTTCGTCCACGGCGATATCGGCGACCAGGCCCTGGTCCGCGAGCTTCTGTCGGCCGAGGCGATCGACATCGTCATGCACCTGGCGGCGGAAAGCCATGTCGACCGCTCGATCGACGGGCCGGAGGCGTTCATCGACACCAATATCGTCGGCACCTTCCGCCTTCTCAACGCGGCTCTGAGCCACTGGCGCGAGCTTCCGGACGACCGCAAGGCGCGGTTCCGCTTCCATCACGTCTCGACCGACGAGGTGTTCGGCGATCTTCCGCTCGAGGAGGGCATCTTCACCGAGGACACGCCCTACGCCCCCTCCTCCCCTTATTCGGCGTCTAAGGCGGCGTCCGACCATCTCGTCCGCGCCTGGCACGACACTTACGGGCTGCCGGTGGTGCTCTCCAACTGCTCGAACAATTACGGGCCCTATCACTTCCCCGAGAAGCTGATCCCTTTGGTCATCCTCAACGCGCTCGAGGGCAAGACCCTGCCCGTCTACGGCAAGGGCGAG
>DASQJV010000261.1:0-7146 GCA_035630855.1 Allosphingosinicella sp.
CATGTTCCGCCGCCTCTTCCCCTTGCTGCTGTGCCTTTTCGCCCTGCTGGGAGCGGCTCCGGCAGCCGCCCAGGAGGGCGGAGTCCAGACGACCTGGCGGCTGCTCGACTATGTCTCCGTCGATTATCGCGAGGCGGTCCGCGACGGGCGGGTCGTCAATGACGGCGAGTATAAGGAAATGGCGGAGTTCACCGCCTCGGTCCGGCAGCGTCTCGCCGCGCTTCCGGACAAACCGGCGAAGGCCGGGCTGGTCGCCGGCGCCGCGGACCTCCAGGCCGCGGTCGCCGGCAAGGCCGCCCCGACCGAGATCGAGAAGCGCGCGCGCGGCCTCGCGGCGCGGCTGATCGCCGCTTATCCGGTCCCGCTCGCGCCGCGGCTTATGCCCGACCTGGCCCGGGGCCAGGCGCTCTACGCCGAGAATTGCGCGAGCTGCCACGGCGCCGCCGGCGACGCCCGGACTCCCCTCGCCGCGACGATGGACCCGCCGCCCATCGCCTTCGCCGATCGCGAGCGGGCCCGGGAGCGGAGCCTGTTCGCGCTCTACCAGGTGATCGACCAGGGGCTCGAAGGCACGGCCATGGCCAGCTTCGGCCATTTGCCCGAGGAGGACAAATGGGCGCTCGCCTTCGCCGCCGGCCGATTCGCCTACCCGGCCGCCCTTGCCGAGCAGGGCCGCCGGATCTGGGAGGGGGACGCCGGCCTGCGCGCTCTGGTCCCGGACGCCGCCGCCCTGACCGGCCTGAGCGAAGCGGCGCTCGCGGCCCGCATCGGGCCGGACAAGGCGCCGGCGGTGATCGCCTTCCTGAGGAGCAACCCGTCCGCTGTCGTCCAGCCCGGCGGCTCCACCCTCGCCCTCGCCCGCCAGCGTCTCCGCCAGAGCCTCCAAGCCTATGAGAAAGGCGACCGGAAGGGGGCCACCGAGCTGGCCCTTTCCGCCTATCTCGACGGCTTCGAGCCGGTCGAGCCGATGCTCGCGGCGCGCGACTCCGGCCTGATGTCCCGGGTCGAGCGGGCGATGGCCGAGCTTCGAGCCGCCATCTCCGGCGGCAGGCCGGTCGGCGACGTCCGAACCCGGGTCGACGCGCTCGACGCCCTGTTCGACGAGACCGAACGCGCGCTCGCCCCGGAGGAGGGAAGCGCCGCCTCGACCTTCCTCGGCGCCTTCACCATCCTGCTTCGCGAGGGCCTCGAGGCGCTTCTGATCGTGGTCGCGATGCTCGCCTTCCTGCGCAAGGCGGACCGGGGAGAGATGGTGCGCCCGGTCCATCTCGGCTGGATCGTCGCGCTCGCCGCCGGAGTGGCCACCTGGTGGGCGGCGACCCATCTCGTCTCGATCAGCGGCGCGAGCCGCGAGCTCACCGAAGGCCTCGGCTCGCTCCTGGCGGCCGCGATCCTGCTCTTCGTCGGCATCTGGATGCACGGCAAGGCGCAGGCCGACGAATGGCAGCGCTACATACGCGAGAAAGTGGGCGAGGCGCTGTCGAAGAAGTCGGCCTGGTTCCTGTTCCTCCTGTCGTTCGTCGCCGTCTATCGCGAGGTGTTCGAGACGATCCTGTTCTTCGCGGCCCTTTCGGCGGAAGGACGGCTGATGCCGCTGCTGGCCGGAGCGGCCACCGCGGGCGCCCTGCTCGCAGTCATCGCAATCCTCATGTTCCGCTTCAGCCGCAAGCTGCCGATCGGCAAGTTCTTCTCCTACAGCTCGGCCCTGATCGCGGTACTGGCGGTGGTCCTCGCCGGCAAGGGCGTGGCGGCGCTGCAGGAGGCGGGGATGATCGGGGTGACCCCGCTCGGCTGGGCGCCCCGGATCGAGATACTCGGCCTCTATCCGACGCTCGAGGGGCTGCTCGCCCAGGCCGCGACCCTGCTCGTCCTGCTCGCCGGCTTCGCGCGCAACCGGCGGGGCGGAAGACGGCTGGCGACGGCGTAGCTGGGGATAATTCCCGAAATCCAATAGCGCGCGCCATCCGCCTCGCTTATCGTCCGGGCGAACCCGGAACGTACGGAAGGAAGAGAAATGGCGGGCGTCAACAAGGTCATATTGGTCGGCAATCTCGGGGACGACCCCGAGAGCCGCTCGCTCAACAACGGCGGCGAAGTGGTCAACCTGCGGGTCGCCACCTCCGAGAATTGGAAGGACAAGGACGGCAACCGCCAGGAGCGGACCGAATGGCACCGGGTCGTCATCTTCAACGAGAACCTCGGCCGGGTCGCCAAATCCTATCTTCGCAAGGGCTCCAAGGTCTATCTCGAGGGCCAGATCCAGACCCGCAAATGGACCGACCAGTCCGGCGCCGACCGCTATTCGACCGAAGTCGTGCTTCAGCGCTTCCGCGGCGAGCTCGTCCTGCTCGACAGCCGCGGCGGCGGGGGCGGCGGCGGCGATCATGGCGGCGGCGGCGACTATGAGGGCGGCTTCGGCGGAAGCGGCGGCGGATCGCGGCCCCAGTCCCGCCCCGCTCCGGCCTTCGACAGCGACCTGGACGACGACGTCCCGTTCTGACGCAGAGCGTCATCCCGGCGCAGGCTGGGATCCCGAGGGGTGAAAGGCGCCCTGCCCTTCACCCGCCTGGGCCCAAGCCTTGGCTGGGGCGACGTTATTCCTCCAATTTCCCCTTCAGCGCCTCGAGCGCCGCGAACGGGCTCGCTTCGGCGCGCGCCTCCTCCTCGCTCCTGACACCCGCCTCCCTCAGCGCCGCCTCGGCGGCCGGGGAGCGCGGATATGGGTCGAGGCCGAGGAGAAGGCTCTGGGCGACGGCCTCGCCGAGGTCGACGGCGGCGCCTTCGTAGAAGACGACGTCGAGCTCGCCTTCATCCAGCTCGATTTCTTCCTCCGGCCGGGCCTCGGCTGGCGAAGGCCGGAACTCGACCCGGAAATCCTCCGCCACATCCGCCTCGACCGGCTCGTCCGAGGCGACGCAGCGCTGGGTCACCCGGGCCCGGAGCCGGCCGGCGGCGGTCACCGTCTCGGCGGAACGGCGAAGCTCGGCCTGCGCGGCGAGCCTGTCGACGGAGACCAGTCCGAAGCGGCGGGCCAGGGCCTCGCGCTCCTCGGGCCCGGCCTCGATCTCGACGGGGCGCGGCTCGCCGGACAGGGTGTCGAGGCGGTAGAGGCGGCTGAATTCGGTCATGGCAGCGGAAACGCGCCGGCGAGCAACGGTTCCATCGCCGTCCCGGCCAGGCGCTCGTGGAGCCGGCGGAGCCGGGCCGCCACCCACCCGACCTGCTCGTCCGACGCCGGCCCGTCGCGGAAGACGTTGCGCCTTACCGCCGGCTCCAGGGCGGCGCCGTCGGGCAAGGCCTCGCGCAAGGCGCCGAGGCGGCCGCCGAGGACGCCCACCAGCTTGCCGACATGCTTGCCGACGACGAAGTCGCCGATCCCGATCTGGCGGAGCGTTCCGTCCATGTCGTCGATGAAGATCTCGGTCAGGGCGACCGATTCCGCCTTGGCCCGGTCGCCTTCCGATTCCAGCCGGAGGAGGGCGAGGGCGAGCATGGTCGCGACCATGTCGAAGCGCCCCTCGAGCGTATCGGGCACCCCGCCGTCGCGATACCAGGCCGGCTCGCGCGCCGCCGCGACCAGGGCGTCGTACAGGGGCCGGAGCGCCGAGCGCTCCCGCCGGTCGCCGAACAGGCGGGAAAGCCAGCCCAAAGCGCGTCTCCTTTACATGGGCGCGTACTTGCGCCGTTCAGCTTTTCTCGGATATTGGAGGGTCTGGCCCTGCCGGCAAGGCAGGCGCCGGCGCCCGACCCTTGCGCCGGCCGGTTTTACGGAGTTTTTCCAATATGATGGTTTCGGGACGAAAAGTCGCCTTGCTGATCGCCGTCGCGGGCGGGCTGGCGGCCGGCGGCTGCACCAAGACTCAGGATTTGCAGGGCTATCTCGTCGACGAGACGCTGGTGAGCGCGGTCCAGCCCGGAGTCGACAATAAGGATTCGGTCCAGAACACCCTCGGCCGCCCCACCTTCACCGGCACGTTCGACCAGAACGACTGGTATTACGTCTCGCGCAGGACCAAGAATTACGCCTTCAACCATCCCCGCGTTAACCAGCAGACCGTCCTCCACGTCCGCTTCGATCCCGCCGGCAACGTCGCCTCGGTCGAGCGCAAGGGCATGGAGCAGATCGTCTCGATCAAGCCGATGAGCGACACGACTCCGACGCTCGGCCGCCACGTGAGCATCTGGGACGAGCTGTTCGGCAATATCGGCGCCGTCGGCGCCGGCGGAATGAGCGCCCCCACCGGCGGGCCGAACTCGCCGAACTGATTATCCTCCCCATCGAAGATGGGGAGGGGGACCCCGCGTAGCGGGGTGGAGGGGTAATTGGCGCAGGCCTGTGCCGTTGAGCGCCCAACCTCGGAACCCGAGGCATCTACCCCTCCACCATGCTTCGCATGGTCCCCCTCCCCATGCTTTGCATGGGGAGGACAAGCTACCGAACGACCCCGCTCCCCGCCAGCACCCCCAATGTCACCAGGTCCGACGCGCTCGCGGTCATCGCCGCGATCTGGACCGGCTGCTCCATCCCGACCAGGATCGGGCCGATCACCGCATCGCCGCCCAGCTCGCGGAGCAATTTTGCCGAGATGTTGGCGGTCTGCAGACCCGGCATGACGAGGACGTTGGCGGGGCCGGTCAGCCGGCTGAACGGATAGACCCGGGCCATGGCCGGATTGAGGGCGACGTCGGGCGACATCTCGCCTTCATATTCGAAATCGACCTCGGAGCGGCCGTCGAGCACCTTCACGCCTTCGCGGATGCGCTCGAGATAGCTTCCTTCGGGGTCTCCGAAATTGGAATAAGAGAGGAAGGCGACCCGCGGCTCATGGCCCATTCGCCGGGCGACCTGGGCGGTGTGGACGGCGATGTCGGCGAGTTGCTCGGCGCTCGGCCGCTCGGTCACGGTGGTGTCGGCGATGAAGCTGGTGTGCGACTGGCCGACGAGGACGTGGAGGCCGAACGGGGTCATCCCCGGCTTGGGATCGAGCACCCGCTGCATCTGCCTCAGGCTCTGGGCGTAGGGGCGGGTGACTCCGGTGATCAGGGCGTCACCCTCGCCGAGCGCGAGCAGAAGCGCCGCGAAGGTGTTGCGGTCCTGGTTCACCATCCGCTCGATCTCGCGCTGGAGGTAGCCCGCCCGCTGAAGCCTCCGGTAGAGATGGTCGACCATTTCCGGCACCCGGCCGTAGGTCCGGCTGTTGATCAGCTCGAAGCTCTCCGCATCGTCGACTCCGAGCGCCCGAAGCCGGTCGTGGACGTCGTCGCGTCCGACCAGCACCGGGATTCCGTAGCCCCCGTCGCGGAAGGCGATGGCGGCGCGGAGCACGACATCCTCGTCGCCCTCGGCGAACAGGACCCGCTTCGGCTCCGCCCTTGCCGCCTCGTAGGCGAGGGTGAGCACCGAGGTGGTCGGGTTGAGCCGCGATTTCAGCCGGCTCCGGTAGGAATCCATGTCGTCGATCCGGATCTGGGCGACTCCGCTGTCCATCGCGGCCTTCGCCACCGCCGCCGGGACGATCTCCATCAGCCGCGGGTCGAACGGCGCTGGGATGATGTAATCGGGCCCGAAGCTGTGCGCCTTGCCGCCATAGGCCGCGGCGACCTCCTCGGGCACCTGCTGGCGGGCGAGCTCCGCCAGCGCCTCGGCCGCGGCGATCTTCATCTCGTCGTTGATCGTCGTCGCCCGGACGTCGAGGGCGCCCCGGAAGATGAAGGGGAAACCGAGCACGTTGTTGACCTGGTTGGGATAATCCGAGCGGCCGGTGGCGATGATCGCGTCCGGGCGTGCCGCCTTGGCGTCAGGCGGGCTGATCTCCGGATCGGGATTGGCCATGGCGAAGATGATCGGCTTCGGCGCCATCGCCTTGACCATCTCCGGCTTGAGCGCGCCGGCCGCCGACAGGCCGAGGAAGACGTCGGCGCCGACCAGGGCTTCCTCGAGGTCGCGCGCGTCGGTGATCACGGCATGGGCCGACTTCCACTGGTCGAGCCCCTCGCGGCCCTGCCAGATGACGCCCTTGCGGTCGCACATGATGACATGGTCGTGACGGACTCCCATCGCCTTGATGAGCTCGGTGCAGGCGATGGCGGCGGCGCCGGCGCCGTTCACCACCACCTTGATGTCCCTGAGCTCGCGCCGGGTCAGGTAGCAGGCGTTGATCAGGCCGGCCGCGGTGATGATCGCGGTTCCGTGCTGGTCGTCGTGGAAGACCGGTATGTTCATCCGCTCGCGAAGCGTCTGCTCGATGATGAAGCAGGCGGGAGCGGCGATGTCCTCGAGGTTGATCCCGCCGAAGCTCGGCTCGAGCAGGGCGACGGCGTTGATGAAGGCGTCGCTGTCCTCGGTGTCGAGCTCGAGGTCGATGGCGTCGACGTCGGCGAAGCGCTTGAACAGCACCGCCTTGCCTTCCATCACCGGCTTGGAGGCGAGCGCTCCGAGATTGCCGAGGCCGAGGATGGCGGTTCCGTTCGAGATGACGGCGACGAGATTGCCCTTCGCCGTATAGTCGTAGGCCTTGGACGGATCCTCCGCGATCGCCCGCACCGGCACCGCCACTCCGGGCGAATAAGCGAGGCTGAGGTCGCGCTGGGTCGCCATCGGCTTGGAGGCGATGATCTCGATCTTGCCCGGCCGTCCGCCCTGGGTGTGGAAGTCGAGCGCCTCCTGCTCTGAGAATTTGACGCTGCTGCCTTCGCTCATCGCGGCTCTCTCCCGAATTTTGCGGCTGCTGTAGGACCGGAACGAGCAGGCGGGCAATAAATTCCTCCCCAGCGAAAGCTGGGGAGGAATTTCGCGAATCCCGTTCCCCCCCGCCCGCCAACCCTCTAACCTTCTCCCATGGCCACCCAGGCGAAGACCGGCTCATCCCCCACCCCGATGATGGCGCAATATCTCGCGCTAAAGGCGGAGGCGTCCGATTGCCTGCTCTTCTACCGGATGGGCGACTTCTTCGAATTGTTCTTCGATGACGCCAAGGCGGCAGCCCAATGCCTCGACATCGCCCTCACCGCGCGCGGCGAGCACGAGGGCGAACCGATCCCGATGTGCGGAGTCCCGGTCCACGCCGCCGAGGCCTATCTCGCCCGGCTGATCCGCGGCGGCTTCAGGGTCGCCATCGCCGAGCAGACCGAGAATCCGGCGGAGGC